>NZ_JBWZQN010000027.1:0-39976 GCF_056724605.1 Prolinoborus fasciculus
AGATACAAAATAATTCGGTAATATAGTCCATGAAAAAGCCTTGCTCTGAAATGTTTTGTCTTCGTAACCAAGATATTACAGATGCTAAGGCTTTTTTTTATTTATTTTTTATGTCGAACTCAGGTTATCTTTAATATTTTTTATGATTGTAATCAAAAAGAGACTGAAAATCTTTTGTAAAATTCTCTAAAGCAGAAACATAAAAACTAGAAGTGCATCTTATGGCGGAAGAATAGATCCCTAGTTAAAAGTAAAAAATTAAAATTTCTTTTTTATTTATACTTCACCAAAAATCATAAAGCCAACAGCTGATGCCAATGCCAGCCAAAGGGTCGGACTAAAGAAAAATGAATTACGTACCGGAACAGGTAATGTGGGTGCCAAGGATTGCAAGGCGACAACTTTTGGCATAAATTCATCCTGCACTTTAATATCCAGACGTACTATGTTGTCTAAGGTCATGCTTTCTTGTTGGGGAATGATTCTAAATTTAAGCCGCTCTCCAATTTGTGGCTCAATTTCAGGCGAAGGTAAATCCTGCAATTTGAAACTTAACTCTTGAGCTTCCCCTATCAACTCCAAAGCACCCCCACTACGTTCGGAATCATAAGTTTTAATTTTTCCATCCCTAAACATGACACTCATCTCTATAGAATTCATTTAATTTGTATTCTAAGCCAAAGGAAATGTTCAGCATTGTTGCTGTTCGGTGGATTTTTTATGTGTTATCTGTCTCTTTAAATATGTAAGCGGTGGTGCTATAAAAAAAGAGGCTCGAAAGCCTCTTTTAAATGTGACTCAACACGATTTAAGTATGAAGATTATCCATTAACCACGGAAGTTATTTAACAATGCCGATGTAATTGATTTATTGTGTGTCGCCACTTTGGTTTTTTTAGCTTTCTTTGAGTTGTCTTCGACACGTTCAATCTTAATCGCTTTGTACTTATCGCCATTTTCAACAACATTAAATTTTACGCGTTCATTACGTTTTGGCTCGCCTTCTGCCGCAGGGAAGTCTGAAATATGGAAGAATACATCTCCCTCAGCGCAGCCAATAAAACCGAAACCTTTGGCAGGGTCATACTGTTTGATTTTGCCCTGATACAATTCATCTTTCATGCTATTGTCCTATCCTGAAAATGCCCTGTCTACATTATATAAAAAAGAGGCTGTAGTAGCCCCTTTTTTCATCATATTCAAAAATTAGTCTTTTTGAACTGAACCAAAGATTTTATCGCCAGCATCGCCAAGACCTGGAACGATATAACCATTTTCATTTAAGCCATTATCGATAGAAGCAGTAAAAATCACCACATCCGGATGCGTAGCTTCTACACGCTTAATGCCTTCTGGTGCAGCAACCAGAACCATCACACGAATATCTTTACAGCCGCTGGCTTTCAGTACATCAATGGCAGCCACTAAAGAAGAACCAGTCGCCAACATTGGATCAATGATCATCGCGATACGGTTTTGTACGTCTGGAACCAGTTTTTTATAATAGGTACGTGCTTCCAGAGTTTCTTCATCACGCTCTAAACCAAGTACTGATACTTTTGCACTTGGAATCAGGTTCAAGAAACCGTCGAGCATACCAATACCGGCACGTAGAATTGGTACAACGGTGATTTTTTTACCCGCAATACGGTCAACTGTAACAGCACCATTCCAGCCATCAATATCATGTTCAACCATTGGCAGGTCTTTGGTTGCTTCATAAGTTAGAAGCATGGTCACTTCTTGAGCTAACTCACGAAAATTCTTGGTACTGATATCTGCACGACGGAGTAAACCAAGCTTATGTCGAATGAGTGGATGACGGATTTCATGGATTGCCACGGGAGAACACCTAAAAGGTTAAAGATAAATTTCCGCTATTATAAAGGCTTTTATTGATTTGTATAAATAAAAAAGCCCCCAATCATGGAGGCTTTTTTGTAATAACGTCAATCTTTGCAGATATTAGTTAAAACCACTTTGAACCAAAGTGAAAATGAACTGTTGCAATTCAGGTGACATGGCAAAGAATGCATATTTAGATACTGCAATCACCGGATCTGGGTAGACACCGATCACAAGTACCGCAAGCGCAGCAAGAAGTACCATGATACCGCCCACTTTTTGACCCCAATGATTCACCGCATCTAGACGTGGTGTTTCAGGTGGTGTCATGTAAAGTACAACCATCACACGCAGGTAGTAGTACAGACCGATACCAGAACCTAGAATCACCATAGCAGTCAGGAACCAGGCTTCGCCTGCAACTGCAGTTTTAATCACCAGGAACTTACCGATAAAGCCGGCAGTTAAAGGAATACCTGCAAGAGACAGCATCATCACCGTCAATACAGCAGTCAATACTGGACGGCGCCAGAACAGACCACGGTATTCAGCCAGACTACCCGCTTCATCCGTATTGTTATACGGACTAGACATCAGCGTAACGACACCGAACGCACCGATCGTGGTTAATACATAAGTAATCACGTAGACGTTTACACTTTCAAAAGTCGCGAAACCTTGAACTTGCAAGAAGTCGGTATTACGTGAGCTTACGATGGCAACCAGCAAATAACCAAAGTGTGCAATTGAAGAATATGCCAAGATACGTTTCAAGTTCACCTGGCGAACCGCCAGCAAGTTACCTGCAAGGATAGACAGAACCGCAATAATCGAAATGATGGTGACGAAGCTGTCTGCCAGGATTAAACCTGAAGACAATACATAACGAACAAACAGACCAATCATCGCCACTTTCGCAACAGTCGCAAGGAAAGTCGCGATTGGCGCTGGTGCACCAGCGTATACGTCTGGTGTCCATTTGTGGAATGGTGCCAGCGATAATTTAAATGCCACAGCAAATAAAATTAAAGCCAGACCAATTACCACAGCCGGTTGACTGAATACAGTAAACAGTTTGCCCGGTTCAGCAACGAAACTTAAAGTACCTGTATATGCATAAATATATGCCATACCCATAAGCAGCATTGCAGATGCAGTTGCTGAAAGCACCAGATATTTCACACCCGCTTCAAGCGATTGAGAACGTTGATGTGTATATGCCAACAAGCCATATACAGGAATCGACATCAACTCAAGGCTGATAAAGAATGATGCATAGTGTGAGCTTGCCACCATCAGCATGGCACCCGCAACGGATGTCAGCATCAGGATATACAGCTCTTCACGGTTATCTTTATAGGTTTCGATATACGCGTGAGACAAGGTCGCACATGCAAGTGCAGCAATCAAAATCACAAACTGGTACAGCATCGTAAATGGATCTACGATGAACAGATTCATCACGTTGGCAGGTGCAAACACGCCCGCCAACAAAACGAAAATGATATAGAACGCAGCAAGGTTTAAACCAATCACCGTGGTGGTAGCCACCAGGTTATGGTTACGCTTGATTGCGGTCAGCAACATCACGACGATCGCAGTTAACGACACGATCATCACAGGTGCTAGAGGCATAAGCTCAGAAAAAGACATTGTGAAGTTCATGGCTTATTGGATCTCCACATTTTCAAGTTGAGTCGTTACTTGATCAGCAACTTCAACCACTTCTTGAACTGGAATGTAGCTATTCGCTAACCACGCCATGCTTGAGTTAGAAACATCAAGGAAGCTTTGTGGATATAGACCAAGCCAAAGTAGACCAAACGCACAGATCAACAATAATGCGATTTCACGTGCATTTAGATCTTTTAACGGATTTGTATAGTGCTGCTGTTGCGCTTCATTTGGTACACCAAACAAGGCTTTGTGAATCAGGATCAAACCATACAGACCCGCAAATACCAAACTGATTGCCGCAAGAATGGTAAACGCCGGGAATTTCGCATAAGCACCCATCAGGATCAGGAACTCACCAATGAAGTTACCTAGACCTGGAATACCTACAAGCGCCGCAACGAAGAACATCAGGAAGAATGCAAGATAAGGGAATTGACCACGCATACCACCCATCAAACGCATATCACGCGTATGCACACGCTCATATACCTGACCACACATAATGAACAGCGCAGCAGATGAAATACCATGTGCCAACATCATGATCATCAGACCCTGGAAGGTCAGGATGTTACCTGCGTAGATCGCAAGTAAAACGAAGCCCATGTGTGAAATAGAGGTATAAGCCAACAAGCGTTTCATATCGGTTTGCTGGAAAGCACACCAAGCACCGTAGAAAATACCGATTAAACCCAGGATGATTGCGAAGTCTGCAAACTGTGCAGACGCTGCCGGGAAGAACGGAATCACGAAACGTAATAAACCGTACGCCGCAGTCTTAATCAAGATACCTGCAAGATCGACAGAACCCGCAGTTGGTGCTTGTGCATGTGCATCTGGTAACCAGCCGTGTAATGGGAAAACTGGAAGTTTTACCGCAAAACCGATGAATAAACAGATCATGAATGCATAAGCAACCGCTGGCGCCTGAGCATCAAGCGTATTCGCCACACCTAATAAATAGTTGTAGTCGAAACGGATTTCACCCGTCATGGTATAGCCCACAGTCACCAGACCCAGGATACCAATCAGCATCACCAAACCGGCAACCTGCGTGTAAATGAAGAACTTGTTAGCTGCATAAACACGTGACTTGCCTTCTGCCCCTTTATGACCCCAAAGGGCAATCAGGAAGTAGATCGGTACTAGCATCATCTCCCAGAAGAAGAAGAACAGGAACAGGTCAATCGCAAGGAACACACCGATGACGCCACCCAACGACCATAAAAGGTTCAAGTGGAAGAAACCAACGTTCTTTTGAATCTCACCCCATGAACAGCCTACTGCCAGCACACCCAGGAGTGCAGTCAAGCCAACCATAAGAAGTGATAAACCATCCACTGCCAAGTGAATGTTAATGCCCAGGGTTTGAATCCAAGGCAATTTGAATTCGGCAGCCCACGAAGGTGTAGCACCGCCTAATTCATAGTTATAGGTACCAGTCTGCCAAAGGACGATGGTCAAAACCAACGTCACCAGCATACCGATCAGCGCGATATAACGCGGTAAGTGTTGGTCGAGTTTATCGACCAACCAGCATATGAAACCTGCAATGAACGGAATGAGGATCAGAGCCGGCAAAATAATATTGTTTGGAGCTTCCATTTTATTTCCCCACGACCTGAATCACGATCAAGATCATCAGTAGGACAACGACACCGAGCCCCATACTAGATGCATATTCACGCAGTGAACCGGTTTGACGTGAACTTGTAAAGCTGTGACCACCTTTAACAAGTGCAGGAAGTACCAGCCATAGGCCATCAATTGGATCACGACCAAAGATCTTCGCGAACATTAAATATGGCTTCACGAAAATGATGTCATACAGCGTATCGAAACCTAATGCATTACGGCAGATATTGACCAAGCCAGCACCCACAGAAGTGGCTGCAAAACGTTTGACTGCATTGTAAGCAAAAGCGAACAACACAACACCCACTGCAAGACCTGTTAACGCAACAGCGATTGCGATGTATTCAGCACCATGTGCACCCGCTTCAAGCGCTTCAGGAATAATGAAGGCTGGAATTTGTGCAGCATCCAGAATACTCATCACTGGTGCTTTCAGAACGATCGCCAGACCTGTTGAAAGTACAGCAAGAATCGCCAGTGGCGCCCAGTAAGTTGCACCTTTGATTTCATGATAAGGCGTGTTTTCTTTGCCGAAGAATACAACCCAGATTAAGCGGAATGTATAAATAGACGTTAAGAATGCACCTGCAACACCCACCCAGTACAGCGTGTTATATACCGGTAAACCAGCAATATGACTTTGCGTCCAGACTGCAGCAAGAATCGCATCTTTTGAGAAGAAACCAATGGTCAGGAATGGAATCGCTGCCAATGCACCGCCACCAATCGCGAAACATGCAAACAGGAATTTGTTCTTGTAGAACAGACCACCCATCTTGAAGATGTTTTGTTCGTGATGGTAAGCCAGAATCACCGCACCTGACGACAAGAACAAGAGTGCCTTGAAGAATGCGTGAGTTAGCATATGGAACAGACCAGCCTGATACGCTTCAGCACCCACCGCCATAAACATATAACCCAGCTGACTCATGGTTGAGTAAGCCAGAATACGTTTGATATCGGTTTGAACCAGTGCAGCAAAACCAGCAACCAGTAAGGTCACCGCACCTGTGATCGAAATAAATACCATCACTTCTGGCGCAAGTTCAAAGACTGCGAACAGACGGCAGCACAGGTAAACACCCGCTGTTACCATCGTTG
The DNA here is from genome assembly GCF_056724605.1 of Prolinoborus fasciculus. Next base: position 6,259 of record NZ_JBWZQN010000027.1, read on the forward strand.
CAGCATGGATCAATGCAGAAACAGGTGTCGGACCTGCCATCGCATCGGCTAACCATGTTTGTAACGGGATCTGTGCAGATTTACCCGCCGCACCCAAGAACAATAACAATGCTGTCCAGATGGTCAGAGATGAACTTTGTGTCATTACAGTCGCTGCATTTTCAACGATGTACTGAATGTTCAAGGTACCGAATTGCTGGAAGATCAGGAACATGGCAATCAGCAAGAATACATCACCGATACGGGTCACGGTAAATGCCTTGATTGCCGCCAGACCATTTGCAGGGTTCTGGTAGTAATAACCGATCAACAGGTATGAACACAGACCTACGCCTTCCCAACCTAGGAATAACAACGCCAGGTTATCGCCCAATACCAGCAACAACATGCTAGCAACGAACAGGTTGAAGTAAGAGAAGAAACGTGCGAAGTCTTCTTCACCACGCATGTACCATGATGCAAAGATGTGAATCAAGAAACCCACACCTGTCACCATGCCCAGCATCAGTAAAGATAAACCATCCAGTTGCAAGCTGATGCCCGGAGCAAAACCACCAACACTGAACCAGGTCCAAAGGTGTTGTACTACTGCAGTTGAACCATTGTTAACAAAGTCCATACCCGCAATCAGTGCGAACAGTGCAGATAAACCGACTGCACCCACACCAATGATCGCTGCAACAGATTCCGGAAGCTTGTTACGCCCCGCCGCCAACAGGACAAAACCAATGAGCGGAAATAAAATTGTTAGATATAAATAACTCATCCGCGCATCTCACTAGCAGCATCCACATCCAGGTGATGGAAGCGATGATAGAACTGAAGGACGATCGCAAGACCAATACAAGCCTCTGCCGCAGCAAGCGTCAGGATCAGGATAAACATGATCTGACCATCTGGCTGTGCCCATGCACTGCCCGCCAGGACGAACGCTAAAGCAGCAGCGTTCATCATGATTTCAAGGCTCATTAAAATAAATAGTAGGTTGCGTCGCACCATTACACCGTAAAAACCCAGTGCAAAGAGAATAGATGCAACGATCAAACCATGCTCTAAAGGGATGTTGCCCATTATTCTTTTTCCTCTTCTGCATCTGGTTCACGTTTACCCAAATGGAATGCAGCTACCAAGGCAGCAAGCAATAACATCGCGGCAACTTCAACCAACAACAAGTATTGCGTAAAGAGTGCTTGACCCACTGCTTTCGGGCCCACCATTTCTGTACCCATTACCAGTGAAGCTTGTGTGTAATCAGAGTTTAATACCCATACCAGCACCAAACCGATCAGGAAGCTCATCAACGCCGGATAAGCCCAAGCCGATGAGGTCAACCATTTGCGTTCTTGTTCAACGGTCTGCTCACCCAGGTTCAGCATCATCACCACGAACACGAACAACACCATGATCGCGCCCGCATAAACGATCACTTCCAGCGCACCAGCGAATGGCGCACCGACGATCAGGAACATGCCTGCGACTGCAAGCAATGACACGATCAGGCTTAATAAAGCATGTACCGGATTCGCGTTAGTCACCACGCGAACCGTAGAGACAATGGCCACGAGGGCCATTAAATAAAATGGCCACATCATGGTAATAGACTCCGTACATCAACAGGTGCACTTTCACGCTGTGCTTGACCTTTGTCCTTGCCTGCAACTGCCATACCGGTTACACGGTAGAAGTTATAGTCAGGATATTTACCGGGACCAGAAATCAGCAGGTGTTCTTTTTCATAGACCAAGTCCTGACGAACATATTCGCCAAGCTCGAAGTCCGGGGTCATCTGAATCGCAGTGGTTGGACACGCTTCTTCACACATACCGCAGAAAATACAGCGTGAGAAGTTGATACGGAAAAATTCCGGATACCAGCGACCATCTTCACGTTCTGCTTTTTGTAGTGAAATACAGCCTACCGGACAGGCAACCGCACACAGGTTACATGCCACACAGCGTTCTTCGCCATCAGGGTCGCGTGTCAATACGATACGACCACGGAAGCGTGGTGGCACGATTTCTTCGGCCGGCACTTCCGGATATAAAATGGTGTCACGTTTACGTGTTGCGTGGCTGAACACCATCCACAACGAACGAACGATTGACCCGAATCCAGCTAGAAATTTAAACATTTTGTTCTCCCTGCTGTCTTAGGCCTGATTCATCAGAATCACAGCACCAGTTACCAAAAGGTTAACCAACGCCAATGGCAAGCAAATTTTCCAACCAAAGTTCATCACCTGGTCATAACGTGGACGCATTAATGAACCACGCGCCAGTACAAACATCATTACAAAGAATGCTGTTTTGATAATGAACCAGAATGCTGCTGGAAGGAACGGAATATCAAGGTTGAATGGCGCAAGCCAGCCACCGAAGAATAAAGTCACGATCAATGCAGAGATCAGTACCACGTTGACGTATTCCGCAACGAAGAACATCCCCCACTTCATACCGCCGTATTCGACATGGTAACCTTCTGCCAATTCTTGTTCTGCTTCTGGTTGGTCAAATGGGTGACGATGCGTTACCGCAACACCCGCAACCACAAAGATCAGGAAGCCAAGGAACTGAGGAATCACAAACCATACATCTTTTTGCGCTTCAACGATTTCACGCATGTTGAATGAACCGGCAATTGCCACCACACCCATCAATGAGATACCCAAGAACACTTCATAAGAAATGGTCTGAGCCGCAGAACGTAAACCGCCCAGTAAGGCATATTTGTTGTTTGATGACCAGCCACCGAACAGGACTGCATAAACTGCAATACCGGCCATTGCCATAAAGAACAACAGGCCGATGTTCATGTCTGCTACACCTAAATAAGGTGATACAGGAATAACCATGAACGACAGCACTGCAGTTGCCATCGCAACTGCAGGCGCCATACGGAACGTCAATTTGTCAGCAAACTTAGGTGTCCAGTCTTCCTTGAACATGATTTTCAGCATGTCGGCAACAATCTGGAACATACCGCCCGGACCAACACGGTTCGGACCGTAGCGGTCTTGCCACAAGCCGAGTAAACGACGTTCAATAAAAGACATCAACGCAGCGATCAGTACTACAACCAGCAAGATCACAATCGCTTGAATGACTGAATAGGCAATTGGCCAGTTTTCAGCCCACAGCGGCGTTTGACGGATTAATTCTTGTTCCATGAATTACACTCCTACCGCGACTGAAACAGGCTCTGCAAGAGATACCGTCGGTACCAGACCGATTGGGTAGCCAATATAACCTGTCGGTAAATATTCAATCACTTGAACTGGAAGAACGATTGACGTCTCACCTGCTTTCACCGTGATTGTCTGACCATCTTGAACATTCAGGCGCGCTGCATCCTGCTCACCCACTGCAAATACCGCTTCAGGAATACGTGTTTCCATCGCTGGTGTTTTTACCGTGAATTCACCTGAACCAAAGATATGGTGCATTGGTACCAGACGGAAGCTTTCAGCATTGACCAGAACAGGTGCCGGTGCAACGAATGTACGTGCCGGACGTTTTGCCAAACGGTCGAATAAACGAACGCCTGAATCACCACCTTTCAGTGAACCACCCACAGTTTCCTGGAACTTGTTCCAGGCTTGTGGCGAGTTCCAGCCTGCAGACCATGCAAATGGAACCAGTGGAGATGGGGTCTGGTCTCCGACATAACCTTCCATCGAGAACGTTAATGCAGAGTCTTGATCTGTAGGCTGTTTCGGCTCATGTACAGACAATGGCGAACGCATTGAAGTACGACCTGAGTAACGACGTGGTTCACGTGCCACTTTCAAGCCATGAACACGGAAGCCCGCATCAGGTGCGACATCCAGGATGCCTTCAAGCGCAGGAACGTTCTTCGCCACTGACTCGATTACGTCATCCAGTAAAGTCCAAGAAATCGCTTTGCCTTTTACGCCTGTTTCCAGAGCGTGTAACCAGCGCCAAGATTCTTTGATCGCCAATTCAGGATTGTAGTAGCTTGGGTCATACACTTGGTAGAAACGTTGTGCACGGCCTTCTTGCGATACAACCGTACCATCACCTTCCGCAAAGCTTGCGGCAGAAAGTACGATGTCGGCTTTTTTCACTGTTTCAGTTTCAGAATGATCCAGTACGATCACATCTTTACCTGCAAGTGCAGCATCAACCTGTGCAGCAGGAAGACGACGGTAAAGGTCGTTTTCAACCACAATCACAGTATCGTAATCTTGTGCAAATGCTTGCTCTAGGCTTTGACCACCCAAGATTGCCATACCCATCGAGTTCACTTCAGGAACCGTCAAGGTCAGACCTGCATTACCCAGATTCTGTGCAACTTGTGCAGCAGCTTCCATGATGGCAGGATCTTGCAAGCTTGTACCCGAGATAATCAGTGGTTTCTTCGCAGCTTTTAAAGTGTCCGCAATGGTTTGTGCAAATGCTTTGGCATCGTCATCTAAACCAAGAATCGTTTCACCCGCAACTGCTGCAGCAACTGCAAAACCTAAACGCGCGATGTCGTTTGGAGAAGCAACCACTTCGCCTTCAGCAACATCAGACAAACGGGTTTGTGTCGCAGCCAGGATGTAAATCGGAGATTTTGCATCTTGGGCAATACGTTGTACCGGCTCAGCTAACCATTCTTGCGTACGGCGCTCTGCCGCCATCTCTTTGCCTTTATTTTTCGCAGCCTGGCGAACAGATAAAGCCATACGTGGCGCAGTTTGTGTGAGGTCTTCACCCAAAATTAACACAGCATCGTAGCTTTCAATTTCACGCATGTTCGGGTTGTAAACACCCTCGGTTTGCATGATAGAAGCTGCCAACTCAACCAGATTCTTTTCTTTTTGAGATAGACCTGTTGAGAAGTTCTCTTGACCCACCAACTCACGAAGTGCGAAGTTTGATTCAAGTGATGCACGCGGTGAACCAATACCCAATACTTTTTTGCCCTGGATATTTGCAATGACCGTGTCTAGTGCTGCATCCACTGAAACAGTTTCAACAGTTGCACCTTGACGGAATTGTGGTTGACGCGGACGGTCCTCACGGTTCACATAACCTGTACCGAAACGGCCTTTGTCGCATAGGAAGTACTGGTTGACTTCACCGTTATAACGGTTTTCTACGCGGCGAAGTTCGCCATAACGCTCACCCGGAGAGATGTTACAACCTGAAGAACAGCCTTGGCATACGCTTGGCGCATACTGCATGTCCCATTTACGGTTGTAGCGAGCCGAATGAGTTTTGTCGGTGAATACACCTGTTGGACATACTTCAGTCAGGTTGCCCGAGAATTCAGACTCTAAAGTACCTGATTCAGGACGACCGAAGTACACACGTGATGCATTGGCATACACGCCGAAGTCCGTACCACCTGCGTAGTCTTTGTAATAACGCACACAACGGTAACACGCGATACAACGGTTCATTTCGTGAGAAATGAATGAGCCAAGCTCCTGGTTGTAATGGGTACGCTTCGTGAAACGGTAGCGACGACGGTCATGCTGCGTCATTACAGTCATATCTTGTAAATGACAGTGACCCCCTTCTTCACAGACTGGACAGTCGTGCGGATGGTTGGTCATCAAGAATTCAACAATCGAAGCACGGAAATCTTTGGCTTCTTTGTCTTCAATCGAGATGTAGGTATTGTCAGATGCTGGCGTCATACATGACATGACCAAACGGCCACGCGTATCTTCTGGATTCGCGTACTGGGTCACGGCACATTGACGGCAAGAACCGACAGAACCTAAGGATGGATGCCAACAAAAGTATGGGATATCAATGCCAAGACTCAAACATGCTTGTAGCAAGTTTTCCGAGCCGTTGACTTCATACGATTTGCCATCGACATGAATTGTAGCCATAGTCGAATTCCTTAAGCTTGTTCTACGTTGCTGGTTTGAGCGGCGGCATTCACAACCTTCGCTTCAAATTCGCCACGGAAATATTTGAGTGCGCCCATAAGCGGCTCCATTGCACCCGGTGCGTGGGCACAGAAAGTTTTACCAATCCAAAGCTTACGAGTCAGTTCTTGTAAGTGATCGATATCTTCTTTCTTACCTGTGCCATCTTCCAGTGCTTTCAGCGCTTTCACAGCCCAAGGTAAGCCATCACGGCAAGGCGTACAGAAACCACATGATTCGCGTGCAAAGAATTCTTCGAGGTTACGTGTCGCTGAAACCATACATTGGGTTTCATCTACCACCATCAACAAACAAGTCCCTAAACGCGAACCTGCTTTCATGATGCTTTCCGCATCCATAGGAAGATCAATATGCTCGGCAGCCAGGAAGTCAGTCGATGCACCACCCGGTAACCATGCTTTCAGTTTTAAGCCGTCACGCATACCACCCGCATGGTCTTCAATCACTTCACGTGCTGTCGTACCAAATGGAAGCTCCCATAGACCCGGGAATTTTACCTTACCTGATGCACCATAAATCTTGGTGCCTGGATCTTTCGACTTACCCGCAGACAAGTTGATATACCATTCAGGACCACGCAGCATGATGGCTGGTAAGTTGTTGTAGGTCTCTACGTTGTTGACAATCGTAGGACGACCCCAAGCACCTGCAACTTGCGGGAATGGCGGTTTAGTGCGCGGGTTGGCACGGCGACCTTCTAGCGAGTTAATCAATGCAGTTTCTTCACCGCAGATATAACGACCCGCACCGGTATGCACGTGTAACTCGAAGTTCCAGCCTGTACCAAGGATGTTATCCCCTAAGTAACCTTTGGCACGAACTTGCTCAAGTGCTTCATTTAAGTACTGAGCAGCTTCAATGTACTCGCCACGGATAAAGATATAACCGTGTGTTGCTTCAAGCGTATAGCCTGCAATCAGCATGCCTTCGATCAATTGATGCGGAAGATCTTCCATCAACAAACGGTCTTTAAAGGTACCTGGTTCCATCTCATCGGCATTACAAATCAGGTAACGTGGACCTGAGTTGTCGTTTGGCGCCATCAAAGACCATTTGATACCTGCCGGGAAGCCTGCACCACCACGACCTTTTACAGTCGCTGCCTTAACCACTTCCAATACATCTTTAGGCGACATGGTCAGTGCTTTTTTAAAGCCTGCATAACCTTCCAGCGCTTCGTAATCATCTGCATTACGTACGTTGGCTTGTTTGCTTAAACGCCATGTTAATGGATGCGTTTCCGGGTTACCGTCGCCATAAATTGGTTTTGGTTCAGTATTCATACATACTTCTCCAACAGCTGTTTCACCGAAGTCACTTCAACCAGACCGTGCGTGTCTTCATCAATCATTAAGGTTGGACCTTTGTCACAGTTGCCCAGACAGCAAATTGGCAGCAAAGTAAAACGACCATCTGCAGTCGTTTGACCAAACTGGATGCCTAATTCGCGCTGGAATGCTTCTGCCAAAGTTTCCGCACCCATCAGGAAACACGCAATCGAATCACATAATAAAATTACGTGACGACCGACCGGCTGACGGTAAATACGGTTATAGAACGTTGCCACACCTTCAAGGTCTGCAACGCTCATGCTCAGCATTTGTGCGATGGCATTCATTTGCGCATCATCTACCCAGCCATTACGGCGTTGTACACACTTCAGCGCATCTAGACACGCTGCACGTGGGTATGGGTAGTGCTCCATGTGATGTTCGATATCGTGAATTTCGTCCGCAGTCAAAATTCCTTCAACATTCACACGTGGCTTTTTATCAGTCAAAATCATCATAATGCGTTTACCCCTTAGCGATCCACGTCAGCCATTACGACGTCAATGGTCGCTAAATAAATGATTAAGTCAGACATTAAGCTGCCGTTAATCACAGAAGGCATTTGCTGTAAATGCGTGAAGGTTGGTGTACGGATACGGGTACGGTAACTCATGGTTGACTTGTCTGAAGTCAAGTAGTAGTTCGACGCGCCTTTCACCACTTCCGCCATCACAGATGCTTCACCCGCCGGCATTACAGGACCCCAAGATACACTCAGGAAGTGCGTAATCAAGGTTTCAATATCTTGTAATGTCTTGTCTTTTGGTGGTGGAACAGCCAGTGGATGGTCTGCTTTATACGCACCAGACGGCATATTATCTAAACATTGTTTGATAATTTTCAGTGATTCTTCAATTTCACGGTAGTGAACGATGACACGTGCATAGGCATCGCCTTCGTACTCAACCGGCACTTCGAAGTCGTAATTTTCATAACCGCTATATGGGCGATATTTACGTACGTCAAAGTCAATACCTGTAGCACGCAGACCTGTACCTGTTACACCCCAAGCCAATGCAGATTTTGCATCGTATTGCGCAACATTACGGGTACGACCCACAAACACCGAGTTTTTCAGCGCTGCAGTATGGTATTCCTTCAAACGTTTCGGCATCCAGTCCAGGATTTCACGGATCAGGTGCTGCCAGTTGTTTGGAAGGTCATGTGCTGTACCGCCAATACGGAACCATGCCGGGTGCATACGGTAACCGGTGATCGCTTCAATCGCGTCATAGATTTTCTGACGGTCAGCAAACATGTAGAAGACTGGCGTCATACCGCCGGCATCCTGAATCGCAGTACCAATGAACAGCAAGTGGTTATTGATACGAAACAGTTCAGACATCATCACGCGAATACATTGCGCACGGTCAGGTACAGTAATACCCGCCATTTGCTCTACGCCAAGCACATAAGGCATGTTTTGCGCACAACCACCGAGGTAGTCGACACGGTCTGTATACGGAATGAATGAATGCCAGGTTTGACGTTCAGCCATCTTTTCCACACCACGGTGGTGATAACCGATATCAGGCACACAGTCTTTCACTTCTTCACCGTCCAGCTGCAAGATCACACGGAACGCACCGTGCGCAGATGGATGGTTCGGACCCAAGTTCAGGAACATGAAGTCTTCATCGGCATTGCCGCGCTTCATACCCCAATCTTCAGGGACGAAACGAAGATGTTCCTGTTCGTAGTCCTGTTTGGCTTTATCTTGCAAATACGGCGTATATTCAGTCGCACGTGCAGAATATTCTTTACGTAGCGGATGACCTTCCCAATAGGTTGGCAACAAGATACGACGGAGCATTGGATGCCCTTCGAAATTAATCCCGAACATATCGTAAGCTTCACGTTCGTACCAGTTGGCATTTGGCCAAATATTGGTTGCCGTCGGAAGATTCAAATCGCTTTCTGCTAAGGCAACTTTAATACGAATGTCAGTATTACGCTCGAGCGACAACAAGTGATAGAACACTGTGAAGTCAGACGCAGGTAAACCGTCGCGGTGCGTACGCAGACGCTCATCTACCGCTGACAAGTCGAACAACATCACGTAAGGACGTGACACTGTACGCAAGAACATTAAAACTTCTTGTACACGTGCGCGCTCAACCCAGACTGTCGGGAAATCCTCGAAAGTCGTTTGCACAAAGAAGTTCTCACCAAATTTGGTTTTGAGTTCTTCAATGATGGCAAATGCTGGGCGTGAATCAACAGGCGTTGATTCTGGCATAGCAATGTCAGTTTCAGCCATTGGCTTGGCTTCCTATTTAATACAAATTCAGTCAACCTAAACGACAATTACACCCATAGCGGGTGCACAACAAAACAACCTGTCGTTTAAATTATTTAATTTCATCCATAGAGCGTAAGTTCTTCACAGCAACACGCTGGTCTTTCTTACGGTCACGTTCCGGCATCATCTTTGGCTTATACACTGGCTTAAGATCATCACCGATCACCGCAGAAAGCGGACGACGCTCTAGTTGAATCTGGTCTTGCAACAGCATTAATGCCTGAATCAAAGCTTCAGGACGTGGTGGGCAACCTGGAATATACACATCGACCGGGATGATTTTATCCACACCTTGTACGACTGAATAAATATCGTACATACCACCTGAGTTGGCACATGCACCCATTGAAATGACCCATTTTGGTTCAAGCATCTGTTCGTACAGACGCTGAATTACTGGCGCCATTTTTACGAAGCAAGTACCCGCTACAATCATTAAGTCCGCCTGACGCGGTGAAGCACGGATAACCTCGGCACCAAAACGTGACAAGTCATGCACGCCGGTCAAGGTCGTTGCATATTCTACGTAGCAGCAAGATGTACCAAAGTTAAATGGCCAAACTGAGTTTTTACGACCCCAGTTGACTGCTGTATGTACCACATCCTCTAAGCGAGTCATGAATACATTTTTATTCACTTCTTCTTCTAGCAACGGATCTTCTACAACAATACGTTCCTGAAGTGGATATTGGTCAGCATTCGGATTCGCACGGGTTAATGTATATTTCATCCCGTCTTACTCCTTATCAGATAATTGAGTTTGTGACTTTTTCACAAAACCAGATGATTGAGCCGGGATTTGACCCGTTGGATCCATCACCAATTCTTCAATCGAGTTGAAGCGCGTAATTTCTGCAAGATCCATATTTGGCGAACCAATCTTAGCTTTAATTCCTGCTGCCTTACGTCTGTCTGAAGGTGCCCAATTGAGTGCGCCTGTCGATAATTCGTAAATCAAACCAACAAGTAAAACTATGATAAAGATAGCTGCAGTTGCAAAACCAATCCAACCTACCTCACGAACAGAAACTGCCCATGCATATAGATAAAGTGCTTCTAAATCAAACACCACAAAGAAAATTGCAACTAAATAGAACTTTGCAGACAAGCGGATACGAGCTCCACCTGCGCTAACTACACCTGACTCAAACTGCTCCTGCTTGGCACGGCCCCATGATTTACCCCCGAGGAGTAATGGGACAGTCAGCATAAAGACGCATAAAAATGTAACGCCGATCACGAAGGCAATAATTGCCCATTCGTATGGAGTAATAGCACTCATGCGGGGATAACTCCTGGCAGGCCTATTTGTTAACAAAGAATGTATGTATTGGCCTTCAAATACACCAAACACAAAATTAATCCCGCCAATTGTACCTGATTTTGGATTTCACTTGCTAGTTTATAAGCCTTAGTCTTTGGGATGATTTTTTAGACATTTCAGCATTTAATTTGACTTTAATCATTCAGAATTCGTTTTAATCGTTTTCCCAAATTAAATTTTAATTATCTATTAATTTTTCTATAAATAGCGCTGCCAGAAAATAGACTGATCGATGAGCTGCTTTTCTCGTCTACCCATTTAGATATAGTCCTTTTCACTATTGAATCCAAGTTAAATCGGATAAAAACTTATTTTAACAACTATTTTTTCTTTCAAACTATTTGATTTAACTTGATATTTAATGTGATTTTTTACATCTAACTGTTGCTTTACCCCCTGCAGCTACTTGGTAATCTTGGATTGGCAATTGTGTCTTTTTGCAACATGCTCAACGGACTGATTCAGAATATGTTATTTCTATTTCTAAACCACATCATGACATTAATAAAGTAACAATAAGGAGTCCTTGCATGTCTCTACGCTTCTCCCATCGACCTAATTATTTTTTATTTGCTCAATTACTGGTTCGACATATAGAAAATTACATCCAGAAAAACCCCAATATAAGCCAGGCAGCTTTTGACTTACGTGACATCCATGCACTTTTTCAAGAAGATCATGCCTCCTCCAGCATCAATCTGGATGGCATTATGAATATCGCTGACGAATATAAAGTCGAAACCTTATCAGGCGACCAGAAACTGATTCAGCGCTATAATGTCGATGCGAAAAACACCAAACTGTTGATCGACTTTAACCCTGAAGCGCTACAAAGCTTAAAAGAGGGCAAATCACTCATTGAACCTGATGCGACCATTCAGGAATAAAATCTCTTCCAATAAAAAACGATGCTGATGCATCGTTTTTTTATGACCAAAATCATTTACACAATATCAAGCTAAATGATCACTCGCTTCCTCTGGCTTTTTTTCCAGCATTTTGCGCTTACTCTTCTTGACATAACGTTGTGCCGGCCAGGTCATGGTAAAACGCGCACCACCCAGCGTCGGACTTTGATCCACCTGAATCGTGCCACCAAACCAGTACACAATCCGGCTGACAATCGACAAACCTAAACCATAACCACCCGACGCACGGGTACGGCTATCATCCAGTCGGGCAAAGGCTTCAAAAATGCGGGCACGATCTATTTCTGGAATCCCCGGCCCGTCATCTTCAACGCAAACATAGGCCTGACCATCCTGATCCAGACCGCCGCTAATCAAGATTTTATTATCGCAATAACGTACAGCATTGCCGACCAGATTCTGAATTACACGATGCAGATAACGACGCTCCGCCTCTACTGTGACCGCAACAGGCATTGGATGTAATTCGATGATTTTCTGGGTTTTCAGCGCTTCAGTTTCTTGTGCCACCTGATTCAGTACGTCATACAGATCAATCTGTTCAAACTCAATCGACGGCATGCCCTGTTCCAGTTTGGCATAGGTCATGATCTCATCAATCAAGGTATTCAGCGCTTCAATATCTTTATCAATCTGTTCCACCTGTTGCAGACGATAATCGTAGTCATCTTCATCCGCCATCATTTCCACACCAAAGCGGATTCGTGCCACCGGTGTACGCAACTCATGCGACACCGCACGCATCAACTCACGCTGCGCTTCGATCAAACGCTGGATATGATCTGACATATTGTTATAGCTAGACGCCAGTGTAGACATCTCGTCACTGCCTTCCACAGGAAGACGCAATGACATATTACCCGATTTCATTTTGTTTAAGGCATAGCTGACTTCACGCAACTTACGCTGCATCGGAACCAGAAGACCATAAACACCCAGACTCAACACAAACAGGCTTAATAAGGTAATACCGGTCGCCAACTGGAATGGCATCCAGTTAAACAAGGGTACCGGCCCCATGACCAATACTTGCGAAGTCGAACCAGGAATCGGTGAAATAATTGAAATCGTGGTGCCACGAATAGAGGCATTATCGCGGTATAAAATGATGCTATGGTCCAGACGCAGACGTCCGATTTGCTCGGAGTCTAAAGGTAGATTCTGGACGTTTTCGATGGAAACCGGATAAGAAAAATAATCCTGAATACGAGCCAGATATTCTTTTTCCTGACCTGGATAGTAGACCAGGTAGTCCAAAATAAAGACTGGTAAGGCCTTCATCTGACGTTCAGTAATACTGTCAGCCTTAATATAAAGGTAATGACCTGGGTCATCGCGCAGCCCTACCACAATATAGGCAATACCGGACTCGGCATCCCAGCGCACCACCGCTTTACGTTCGGCAATACGGCGCCCTTCAGCACGGGTAATGTCGACCTTGCTGGCTTCTACATAGTGAATGGGCAATTCCAGCAAATCGGAGGCATCAGAAACCCAATCCATTTTTTGCTGGAGATTTGGCTGGCGTGCAACCCCTTCACTGATGATATATGCCATACCATCAGTCAGGGATTCGCGATATTCTTGCGCACGCTGATAGTTGATAATCTGTACCAACAGATAGCCGAACACCGCCACCAAGACTACAAGAATGACGAGTCCTGCGTATATACGCAAAAATATACTGTGCTTAAACACCTATAATTTATCCTGCTTATTCAAGCAACAAACCACATTTGCTTAAAGACCATTGGTCTCTTTAACAAAAAGATAACCTTTACTACGTACTGTTTTAATACGCTTCGGATTTTCTGGGTCGTCACCGATTTTTGGACGGATACGAGAAATACGCACATCGATTGAACGGTCTTGACCATCATATTCGATACCACGTAAACGCTCGAAAATATCTTCGCGAGAGAGAATACGACCAGCATTTGAGGCTAATAACCATAACAGGTCATATTCTGCGCTGGTAAAATCAACCAGATCCCCATTTAAGGTCACTGAACGGCCACCATTGTCGATGACCAGATCATCAAATTCGATGCGCTGTGCCACTTCATCTTCAGGCACCTTGTCCGTACGACGCAACAATGCACGGATACGCGCCAGCAATACACGTGGCTGAACAGGCTTAGCGACATAGTCATCTGCACCCATTTCCAGACCCAAAACCTGATCCATGTCTTCAGTACGTGCAGTCAACATCAAAATCGGTTGATGATAATGTGGACGCACTTCACGGCAAATGGTCAAGCCATCAGCACCCGGTAACATTACATCCAGCACCACCATATCTGGCTGCTCGGCAATAATCCGACGAATGGCACGGTTACCATCCGGCTCTACCCCCACCTCAAGTCCATTACGAATGAGGTATTCTTGCGTTAAACGAGCAAGACGCTCGTCATCTTCAACAATTAAAATCTTGGGTAACTTTTCTTCTTGGCTCATGTATTGCCCCTTATTTGGTGGATCTACGCTATAGGCGTATCCTTTTGAAATCCAATAGATACGTTTTTAATATGCTTGCAATATACACACGTTTACATTGTAAACAAGATAGCGTTCACCAAACTGATACATCAAGATAGCATTTTGTAATATTTTATCGTGCATTTTTTGGACAATTATGCTTGAAACAGTGGCTTAGATCTGATTTTCGATTTACACAACTATTACATGGACAAAATATGACTGCTTGATTCAGCACTTTTTAGTTATCCACAGTGTTATCTATAAGCACTTTCTTTGGACTTTGTTATGCTATGCCTTGCCTGATAAGGCTTATACAAAAATCAATAAAAATAGCGATATTTTTGCAATGATTAAAGCACAACTTAAGAAAAATATTTAGCTAAATGTCAATATTGATCTACCCTAAATTTTCCCGTATCTTGTGTTCAATTAATTTTAAAACCACTAGGTCTTGTGTTTATTCCTCAAATACTGTGGCACGAATTTTGCCCAGTTCAAACGGTCCATAAACATAAAAATAGATGACAATGGAGCTATGCTAACATGAGCGTAATCACTTCAACTCCTGGTCAACTTCAGGTGATTAAACGCACCGGTGATGTTGCCGCTTTTGATGCAGAAAAAATTTCTGTCGCAATTGGTAAAGCGTTTTTGGCGGTTGAAGGCCAACAAAGCGCTGACTCGAGCCGGATCCATGATCGTATCGAGCAACTGACGGAAATGGTATTAAATACCTTTAAACGTCGTTTACCTTCTGGCGGAACGATTCATATTGAAGAAATTCAAGACCAAGTTGAACTTGCGCTAATGCGTACGGGCGAACAGAAAGTTGCACGCTCTTATGTCATTTATCGTGAACAACGTTCTGAAGCACGTAAACAATTAGGTGCACATCATCACCCGACCCTGCAAATTACCGATGCTGAAGGCAAACTCAAGCCACTGGATTTAAGTGCTTTAACTGCGCATGTTACTAAAGCAGCTGGAGGCCTTGAAGGCATTGATGTACAAGCGATTGTCGATGAGACTGTGAAAAACTTGTACAACGGCGTAAAAGAGTCAGACATCTCGACCACGATGATGATGGCGACCCGTACCCGTATTGAGCAAGAACCTAACTATACGTATGTGACTGCACGTTTATTGCGTGATGACCTGGTTGCGACTGGTTTGAAATTCCTGGGTCTACCTGTAGATACAGTTGAAGGTGATGCGCTAGAAACTTACCTGAAAAAAGGGATTGAGCTTGAGCTTCTTTCTCCAGAGTTGTTGAACTTTGACCTGGCGAAACTGGCTGCTGCGATTCAACCGGAACGCTCGAATCAGTTTACTTACTTGGGTCTGCAAACTTTATTTGACCGTTACTTCATCCATTCAGATGGTGTGCGTTTCGAACTTCCGCAATTGTTCTTTATGCGTGTTTCTATGGGCTTGTCGCTCAATGAAGAAAACCGTGAAGACCGCGCGATTGAGTTCTATAACTTATTGTCTAGCTTCGACTACATGGCTTCGACGCCTACCCTGTTTAACTCAGGTACGTTACGTCCACAGTTGTCTAGCTGCTACTTGACCACGATTGATGACGACCTGTATGACATCTACGGTGCAATGCGTGATAACGCAATGCTGTCTAAATGGGCAGGCGGTTTAGGCAATGACTGGACGCCAGTTCGTGCTTTGAACTCGTACATCAAAGGGACTAACGGTAAATCGCAAGGTGTGGTTCCATTCCTGAAAGTAGCGAACGATACGGCTGTTGCGGTCAACCAGGGTGGTAAGCGTAAAGGTGCAGTTTGTGCATACTTAGAAACCTGGCACCTGGACATCGAAGAATTCCTGGAACTGCGTAAGAATACCGGTGATGACCGTCGTCGTACCCATGACATGAACACTGCGAACTGGGTTCCTGACCTGTTCATGCAACGTGTATTCGAAGATGCGGAATGGACACTGTTCACGCCTTCTGAAACGCCTGATCTGCATGATTTGACCGGTGCTGAATTCGCTGAGCGTTATGCACACTACGAAGCAGTTGCCAAAGAAACAAACATGTTGCACAAGAAAATCCGTGCAAAAGATTTGTGGCGCAAAATGCTGTCGATGTTGTTCGAAACAGGGCATCCGTGGATCACATTCAAAGACGTATGTAACCTGCGTTCACCACAACAACATGTAGGCGTGGTTCACTCGTCTAACTTGTGTACAGAAATCACTTTGAACACCAGCAAAGAAGAAATTGCGGTATGTAACCTGGGTTCAATCAACCTGGTACAACACGTTCAAGGTGGTGTACTTGATCGCGAAAAACTGGCACGTACAGTTAAAACTGCGGTTCGTATGCTCGACAACGTGATTGACATCAACTACTACGCTGTTCCGCAAGCGCGCAACTCGAACTTGAAACACCGTCCGGTTGGTATGGGTATCATGGGCTTCCAGGATGCACTGTATGAGATGAACCTGGCTTATGGTTCTGATGCTGCGGTTGAGTTTGCTGATGAATCGATGGAAGTGATTTCGTACTACGCGATTTCAACATCTAGCGATTTGGCTGTTGAACGTGGTACATACGAAACATTCAAGGGTTCATTGTGGGATCAAGGTATCCTGCCAATCGACTCGCTTGATCTGGTTGCGAAAACTCGTCCAGAACGCATGTTCGAAGTTGACCGCACTCAACGTCTGGACTGGGATACTTTACGTGTCAAAGTTCAAAAAGACGGTATGCGTAACTCCAACGTGATGGCAATTGCTCCGACTGCTACGATTTCAAACATCTGTGGCGTGTCTCAGTCAATCGAGCCAACCTTCCAGAACTTGTATGTGAAATCTAACCTGTCTGGTGAATTCACTGTGATCAACCCGTACCTGGTACGTGCATTGAAAGAACGTGGTCTTTGGGATGCGGTCATGGTCAACGACCTGAAACACTTTGAAGGTTCTGTTCAAAAGATTTCTCGTATTCCTGAAGAGCTTAAAGCCATCTTCGCGACTGCGTTTGAAGTTGATACTCGCTGGATCGTGGATGCTGCATCACGTCGTCAAAAATGGATCGACCAAGCGCAGTCTCTGAACCTCTACATCGCTGGTGCAAACGGTAAGAAACTGGACATCACTTACAAGATGGCCTGGTTACGTGGTCTTAAGACGACTTATTACCTTCGTGCATTGGGTGCGACTTCTGCTGAGAAATCAACCATTAACACTGGCGCATTGAACGCAGTTAAACCTGCAACTGTTGCGGCTCCTGTTGTAGCAGCAGCTCCTGTCGTTGAAGCGCAAAAACCTGAAGCTCCTGCAGAGGAAGAAGGTTTTGCTCAAGCGGCGCCAGTGCCAATGGCATGTTCAATTGATAACCCTGATTGTGAAGCTTGTCAGTAATCTGACAGGTTTTAAATCCTCCCCGACCCTCCTTTAATAAAGGAGGGAGAAAATCCCCCTTTTCAAAGGGGGACTTAGGGGGATTACGAAATTCAGGCAATAAAAAAGCCCTCTAGCGTCCGTCAAAACTAACTAGAAGGCTTTCAATCTCGAAGTGATACCAAGATGGTCACAACGAGGCTGGCATCACAAAATGCGTGAACGGATTGTATCATCGATTCGAGAAACGAGCCAGTAAGAGTCATCTTGAATTTGTAATGGAGATTATCTCTATGGCTACGAAAAAAGTTTCTCGTGATGCAGGAACTGGTCGTTTCGTAACTGAAGGCTATGCAAAAAAGCATCCTAAAACTACAGTTACTGAAACAATCAAGCCCAGTAAATCATCTAAAAAATGATTTAAACGTGAATCCTAGTTTCGGCTAGGATTCACAAACTAAAAGTAAAAGGAAACCTCAATGCCACATATGACTCATAACTACATGTTAGGACTTGCGGCATTGCTGATTTCCTTTGGTATTACCTTTTATTTACCGATTGCTTATTTCTGGTTCAAAGTTCGCCAGCAGCGTAAACAAAATAAGTAGTGGGGATTATGCTGCTGTATAAATTCACAGCATTCATCGACAAAACTTAATTTTGCTTACACAAATTAAGCGTATAGTAAGACATCTCAGCCAAGCTGAATGTCTCATAAAAGATATAAAGCAACGTAGAGAGAATTGATATGTCTATCCTAAGTTGGGACGATTTCGAAGATGATTCGCAAAAACCGGCTGCACCTGAACAGCAGCCTGCGCCCGTCGAGCCGCAAAAAGCGACTAATTCACAGATGGTATCTGATGCAGGCAACGCATCGCCGGATGTGGCAGCTGCACAACCCCTTAGAGCCACTCAAAACCGAGGATCAAATCCAACCGATTCGCTGGCAAGAGCATCTGCTTCCCTAGAGCAGCTTGATGTTGCACCGGGTCTGGAAGAGCTTGAAATGGGTGCGCAGCGTGTGCAAGTTGATGATAAAGCTATGATCAACTGTCGTGCAGACTTGAACCAGCTTGTTCCATTCAAATACGAATGGGCTTGGCAGAAGTATCTGGACGGATGCGCAAACCACTGGATGCCGCAAGAAGTCAACATGAACCACGACATCGCGCTGTGGAAGTCTGAAAATGGCTTGACTGAAGATGAACGTACCATCGTCATGCGTTCACTTGGTTTCTTCTCGACGGCCGATTCATTGGTTGCAAACAACCTGGTACTTGCGATTTATCGTCACATTACCAACCCTGAATGCCGTCAGTACATCTTGCGTCAGGCGTTTGAAGAAGCGATTCACACACACGCTTACCAGTACTGTATCGAGTCGCTAGGTATGGATGAAGGCGAAGTCTTCAACATGTACCGCGAAGTTCCGTCAGTGGCACGTAAAGCAGCATGGGGCCTGAAATATACTCAGTCTTTAAGTGATCCTACTTTCAAAACTGGTACTCCTGAAAATGACCAGATTCTGCTTCGCAACCTGATCGCGTTCTACTGTGTACTTGAAGGTATCTTCTTCTACTGCGGTTTCAGTCAGATTCTGTCTATGGGCCGTCGTAACAAGATGAATGGTGTTGCCGAGCAGTTCCAGTACATCCTGCGTGACGAGTCAATGCACCTGAACTTCGGTATCGATATGATCAACCAGATCAAGATCGAAAACCCGGGTTTATGGACCACTGAATTCCAGGAAGAAATCATCCAGATGATTCTTGAAGGTACGATGCTGGAAATCGAATATGCACGTGACACAATGCCACGCGGTGTACTCGGCATGAATGCTGGCATGATGGAAGAATACCTGAAGTTCATTGCTAACCGTCGTCTGGCGCAGTTAGGCTTGCCTGAACAGTTCGCTGGTGTGAACAACCCGTTCCAGTGGATGTCAGAAATGATGGACTTGCGTAAAGAGAAGAATTTCTTCGAGACGCGTGTAACAGACTATCAGACTGGCGGTGCGTTAAGCTGGTAATTAGAAGATTAAAAAAAATCCCGCTCCTGTAGCGGGATTTTTTTATATACAATTCAGTGTAATTCAATGCATAAAAAAATCTGACTAATCATAGTAATAATCATATAAAAACAGGCATGCAAATATGCTGTTATGCTATTATCCATATGAAATTAAAAATAATTTAGAAATTAAACACAAAGAAAGAGGACAAAAATGAAAGGGGTTATTTTAGATTATTCTATCCAGCATAATGCTGGTGTGATTAGTGGGGATGATCAAAATCGCTATAACTTTAAAGGTTCTGACTGGCGTGGTCAGCGTCCCCCTGCAAGCGGAGACAAAGTAGATTTTGCAATTGATACTGAAGGACAAGCGATTGATGTATATCTAGCAATTGGGAATGCAAACAGTACTATCCAAAATTTATCAGTTCAATTAGACAAGATTTCCAATCAAAATCAGTCTGAAGAAAATTTCAATATAATTGATTGGTTTGTGAAAGGCTTAAAAAACTATGCAAATTTCACGGGTCGTGCACGTCGTAAAGAGTTTTGGTTCTTTGCCCTCACCCAATTTATTATATTAATTATTGCTCAAATTCTTGATGCAATACTTGGTTCTGAATTCTTATTTTATGTGCTAACTGTTCTTGCTTTATTTATACCAGCCCTTGCCGTATCTATACGCCGATTACATGATATTGGTAAATCTGGTTGGTGGTACTTAATTGGCTTAGTACCCTTAATTGGATTTATTCTACTGATTATTTGGTTTGCCACTGAAACAAAACAGAATAATAATGAATGGGGACAACCTGCTAAATAAAGCAGACAAAAAAAGGGCGATATCGCCCTTTTTTCAATCATCATTTAGCCATATTTGCGGGCAAAATCTTCTTCTGAAGTACATAAATAAATAATAAACTCAATAAATGCAACAATCGCTGGGATAAATGTCCAGCAGAAAATCAGATAGACAATTCCCCAGCCTATACGACCTAAATAAAATTTATGAACACCAAATCCACCTAAGAAAAATGCAAGCAGTGCCGCAACAATTCGATTTTTTTGTCCAACTTGATTTGTAAAAGGATTAGGAGCTGACAACAAATAAACGTCTTTCGCTTGTCCCTGTCCTAATGTCTCAAAATCTACACGCTGTCCACGTGCTGGCAGAGTCTGACCTCTCCACTCACTACCAATGAATTGATAACGGTTCTGATTATCTCCACTAATAATACCGGTATTATGCTGCACTGAATAATCTAAAATAGACCCTTGCATTATTATCTCTTATTACATGTTATCTACAGGTTAAATTATAAACATAACACTATAAAAAGACACTATATTTCAAGTTATTATTGACGTAGAAAAAGATTTTCAATTTACTTACTTCATATTTATTCTAATCAAATATTAGATAGAAAATGGAGGAACTTTACAAGTTCACCCTCCTCACCCGCGATCAGTCTGCTTATCTAACCGATCGATATTCTGAACGGGTCGAAAGTGCCGAGGAACTATCGAAATGGGTGAATCGGCAAAAGATCTAGTTTTATCTGTACTAGCTCAAATCCTCTGATCAACTTTTCAAAACTTAAATATTAAAAAATCCCGCTCAAGAAGCGGGATTTTGTTTTTTGAAAATTTAACAGCCCTAAATCATTTCAATTAAAATTCTTTTGTCACACTCAAACCAGCGCTCCAGTTCCGCCCTTCTGCCGGCTCAAAGAAACGGTTATTGCTTTCATTGACAATCACCGAACCAGAATAATCTTTATCAAACAGGTTATCGACACGCGCAAAAGTATTCACCGCCCAATCCTGCATTTTCCAGTGATAACCCACATTGGCGCCAGCAACCGTGTAGTTTGGCGCAGCATCTGAGTTTTTATCATCGACATAGATTTTGTCGCTATAACGAATATCCACACCCGCACGCAAACCCTGCTCAGGTTTCCAACCCAAGCTTAAGAATGCCTGATTCTTGGCAATACCGGGAATATAATTACCTTCTTGAATAGGTGTCGGGCCTTCAACATTTGCAGTGTCTTTATCAAAAGTTGCATCTAAGTAGCTATAACTTGCTTGAGCTGTTAGGTCAAGCCATAGATTTTTATTCCAAGATAACTCTACACCCTGTCTTAAAGTCTGATCAGCATTACGGAACGTCGATTTACCGTAATAATTTTTTAAAGGCACGATGTCATCTTCCGTCAATGTATAGAATACGGCTGCGGTAAATTGTCCTAATGTGTTATCTGATTTCAAACCAATTTCATAGGTTTCGCTTTCTGATGCTTTTAAGTTAAAAGGTGTAGAACTCTCAACCGCAGGATATGCCATTTCAGTAAAGGTTGGTGTTTCAAAACCTTGGGCATAGCTTGCATATGCCATAAGTTCAGGAACAATTTGCCAACTTAAAGCAAGCGATGGTAATAATTTTTGATAATCAGTTTTTCCTGAGTTATCACCATTTCTATCTTTTTCCTCATCGGCTTCAACAATATAATGGTCTTTAGATTTAAAATGTACATTGCTGTAACGTAAGCCCGCATCAACATTTACAGTATCAGTGACGGCATAAGATGCTTGAAAATAAGGGTCTAAATTCCATAAGGTGTTGTCTTCATCACGGCGTAGTTTACCTTTTACACCAAATTGCGTATCACCGATAAAGTTTTCATAGCCATAACGTTCTTCAGTCATACCGTCAATCGCTACACCAGCAATGAGTTTTAAGTTTGGTAAGACTTCTTTGCCTGTCCAGCGTAAATCTGTCCCATAAAAATTACGGTTAAAGTCAATTACACCACCCGGGTGGTTTGCTGCCTGCTGAATAGTCCTAGGAATACAAATATTCGTATCTTTCACATATGCACACTTCGGAATAGACTGATATTGTGTAACTTCACGCTGTCCCCAATAGGCCATACCATACAGTTCATGCTGGTTATTGATCGGTTTATTCCAGGTTAGACCCGTTTGAACCTGTTCAATTTCTTTGCGCGCATTGAAATCTAATACATTTTTTACTGCTTGTTTAGGATTTGCTTCCCAATCCTTTCTCTCTAGACCGCCCGGATCATTTGCTGCAATTTTAACGTAGTTATTGACCCAGTTAATTTTACTGCCATCTTCCAGATCCCAAGTCAGTTTCGCATTATTCAGGACTTTATGCGCACTGCTGTGGTCACGAAAACCATCGGTATCAAAATAAGATGAGCTGATGATATAGCTTGGCTCTGAAGCATTCTCTGAACCGCCTTGCAAAACCAGCTTGGTCTGCCCTTTGTTCTGACTCCCTGCAGAATGCCCCAGTTCAATTGAGTCAGCGCCTTGCCCTTCCGTTGTGGTGGTTAAAATCGTTCCCCCCGAAGAGTTGCCATACAGCGAGGAAAACGCACCACCCAAAACCTCAATATGATCCAGACTGTTCAAATCAATATTCGAGGTTTGCCCCTGCCCATCCGGCATCGTTGCAGGGATTCCATCCACATATAAACGCACACCACGCACACCAAAACTGGAGCGAGCGCCAAAGCCTCGCATCGAAATTTGCAGGTCCTGGGCATAGTTTTCACGATTATTTAACTGTAATCCTGGAACGCCTTTTAATGTTTCCGACAGGTTCACATTCATGCTGTTATCTTGTTCTTGATTCAGATAATACACTGATGCCGGTGTGGTCAATCGCTCCCGATCGGTACGGGTCGCTTGAATGATAATCGTGTCTAACCTTTGGACTTCTTGTGTGTCATTTTCTGCATAAATATGCTGACCTGCGCAAGCAATCAGGCAGGACAAGGTCGATTTCACAAATGGAAATTTCGGGCTTTGATACATAAATAACAGGCCTTATTTGAAAGTGGTTTAATGCGGCAAATACCTTATCAAGATGGCGTACATCTCATGATTCAATTCATTTTGTTTTAAGCATCGATATCCAATAAATGCGCTGATTCGATGACATATAGTTCGTTCAATGGATAGAAAGACTTTGAGCTTAAAATTCTGTGTTCGGTAAATTCAGACTTGATTAATCCTTTATCTGAATTGCGCTTAAAATCAGCCAGATACAAAGCATATTATTTTAATGCGATCTGAATGAAATTGAGCTTTCAGCAACAAATCAACATCATTTCTCTGTGTCCTTAAAACTGGATGTAGGCATTCAACAATACATAATAAAAAAGCCTGACGAATCAGGCTCCTTCATACTGATTTAAAAATTTAACTATTTATTGTCTGGCAAGGCATAAGCCACCAGAGAGTCGCCCATTTTAGTCCCAAAGGAACCATGACCACCCGCCATAATGACCACATACTGCTTGCCATTCGCTTCATAAGTCATTGGTGTAGCCTGACCACCCGCAGGTAGACGGCCTTTCCACAATTCATCACCGTTGTTCACGTTGATGGCGCGAATGTAGTTATCTTGAGTTCCACCCACAAACATTACATTACCCGCAGTTGAAATAGGCCCACCCAGCATCGGCACACCCATTTTGAATGGCGGCAATGGAATGCCCGGCATACTGTCACGAATGGTACCGATGCGGCGTTTCCAGGCCACTTCATGAGTATTTAAGTCCACACCTGCAACAAAGCCCCATGATGGCTGTTTACACGGTAGACCGAATGGAGACAGGAACGCACTGATTTCAACGCCATAAGGCACACCATACATCGGTTGAACGCCGGCTTCTGTACCTGCACCTTTAGCCGTCTTAGGACGGTTCGGATCTTGAGGAATCAGTTTTGATACAAATGGCAGGCCAATCGGGTTGGTTAATGCAATTTGACGGTCCGGATTCACCGACATACCACCCCATTCAAACACACCCAAATTGCCCGGGAAGACCAGTGTCCCATTTTCAGAAGGTGGTGTATAAATGCCATCGTAATTCAGTTTATGGAATGCAACACGGCAGACCAACTGGTCAAACATGGTCGCACCCCACATCTGTTTATCGGTCAATTTATCTTGTGGCGCCAGATTAAAATCAGAGAACGGTTGAGTTTTAGAATAGAACTCACCTTTGGTTTGGGGTCCACGTTTCACAGATTGTGGTACCGGTTTCTCGGTAATCGGCACAATCGCTTTACCATTACGACGATCCAGCACAAAAGCATTCCCAGTTTTGGTCAAGACATAAATGGCTGGAACCATATTGCCACTTTTGTCTTTAATCTCGGTCAATGTCGGCTGTGAAGGTACGTCCATATCCCACAAATCATGATGGGTAGTCTGGAAGTTCCATACCAGCTTACCAGTCGTCGCATTCAGGGCCAGCATCGAGTTGGCATAACGCTCGTCCAGTTCAGTCCGGTGACCACCGTAAATATCCGGTGTACCGACACCCGTTGGTACGTAGACGATATCCAGCTCTGCATCATAGGCTAAAGGTGCCCATGCATTAGGTGAATTATGTACAAATTTTTGACCCGGTGCAGGAATCAAATTCGGATCTTCAGCGCCTGTGTCAAATACCCAAAGCAGTTCACCGGTATTGACATCATAACCACGGATCACACCCGATGGTTCTTCAGTTGAATAGTTGTCGGTAGTTGAACCCGCAATAATAATGGTGGTGCCGGTTACTACAGGCGGTGAGGTTGGAATATAACCGCCCGGATATGGGAATGGCATATCTTTTTGCAGATCAACTTCGCCATTTTTACCAAAGTCAGAACAGACTTTACCGGTGGTCGCATTAACCGCCACTAAACGCCCATCATTGACCGGTAAAATCACTTTTTGTGGACATTCAGCCGATGTGGTTTTCTTCGCAGCGAGACTGCTTTCAAAACCAACCGTATTGTTGACATCATAATAAGACACGCCACGACAGGTTAAATGCTGATAGGTATGATCAGCTTTCAGCTTTGGATCATAGGTCCATTTTGCCTTACCTGTTGCCGGATCAAGCGCAGTCAATTTCTGGTGAGTGGTACAGATGTACATGTTGTCACCCACCTTGATTGGGGTAACCTGATTAGTGGTTTCACCCGAGTCATTTTCAGTCTTGAATTCGCCCGTGTGATATTCCCAAGCCACCTGCAAATCTTTGACATTTTCAGTATTAATCTGCTTTAACGGTGAATACCGTAAACCGGACTGGGTACGACCATAAGCAGGCCAGTCTTCATCTGCCACACCGGGAATTGGCTGGTGAGTTGCAGGCTGCTGGGATTTTAATTCACCGCGAATTTCTTGCGGGTCATTAAATACAGCATAAATCATGACAGCGATGGTAATGGCTAATGAAGCACCCAAGGCAATTTTCGCGGTTTTAGCATGATCAAAGCCACGTGTGGTAGCCGGAATCAGCAGGGCCAGACCAAACAGCCCTAAAATATCTAAACGCGGCGCAAGTGCAAAGAAATCTGAACCGACTTCCCACAGCCCCCACACCACTGTCGCCAAAACGAATATGGCATAAACAAGGAGTGCAGCACTTTTTCGTTTATACAAGAGAACTGCGGTCGCAATAAAGAGAATACCTGCAATGATGTAGTACCAAGACCCACCCAGCACTGCAAGATAAATCCCTCCAATCAGCAGTCCTATACCGAAAACAGCGGCAATGACCGCTAAAATCGTTTTCAGTACTGAACCTGATGATGAAGTATTCATATTGAACACCTATAAAAGTTTTTTTGAAAGTCCATGCACATGACAGGCATGAGCACCCTTATTGTTAAATTCTGAGTTATAAATACATCAATCTCTTAAGCAGGCATTGCCCATTACTGCAACAAAGCACCTAGAGATTCAATAGTGTATTTGCAACTAAAAACTATATTTTAAAATGACGTATTAAACTTGATTCCGCCCACCCAGACATTTTCACCATCTTTATATGCACCGACGTGACGCACATATTGCACATTCGGGCGAATGGTGAGCCAATTAGTGGCATGTAAGCCATAATAAATTTCTGCATCGATTTCTTGATGACGGTCAGCACTGACATCGTCATTCATGTTGATGCGTGCAATACCAAATGCGATTTCATCTTGAGGGCGTGAATCCATTGCACCCTTATAAACCAGCCCGATATTTTGCATATCACTGACATTATTGGTTTTGGAGTCATGCACTGTCGCATTCACAAAGCCGGTCAAACCACGCGAAGTATCTCCGTGATGTGCAGTCAATTGTTGCTTGGCAACAATCCAGCCCCCATGGTGATGATCGGTTTGATCTGGATTGGAAATGACTTCAGCCTCTGCTGTACTGTAGTAATAACCGGCACGGTATTCACCCGGTAGTTTCTGTTCACCCAGTTTAGGCGCCCAAACCACTTCTGCAGGAAGCATTGCCCCTTTGGAACCATCCGTACTCAGGTTAAATCCTTTACCACGTTCCAGATTCTCAGGGTTGTATTCATAAGCACCGACTTGGGCATAAAATTCAGGGTTAAGGTTATATTTGACCCGTGCAGCCCATTGGCTTACCGGCCAGTTGTACCACTGATCGCCAACCCAGTTCCCGACTTGTGAACCGCATAGGGTCAGATTCTGGAAATCACAGTCAAAACTATTGAAGTCTTCACCCTCACCAAAGCGTCCGACTTTCACATCCAGTTTTTGTTCCAGGAATTTTTTCTTGATCCATAAATCAGTCAGGCGCCAGGTTTGACCACGGCCCCAGACTTCTTGCACTGAACTCAGATGGCCATTTAAAGCAGCAGCGCTTTGAGACAGTGACTGACCGTTACGCTGGGTCACTGTTATTTGTGCTTCGGTGTCTTGCCAGCCTGCAATTTTTGCCAGATCCAGATGTGCCCCAAAAACAAACTGGTCCGCATATTCAGTTTTATGGTTTGAAGATCTTTGCGCATCGATCAAGGTTGCCATTTCACCGGTATAACCAAAACTGAAATCATAGCCCTGATTTTGGAGTGCTGTACGTTGCCCGTTCCAGTCACCGAGCATCCACGGGCTTTCCGAACTGAAAGCAGCTTCAGCATGCACAGTGGTCGTGGTTAAGATGAAAGAGGCACAGCAAAGGTAAACGGCCTTCGATAATGGGGAGAGATACATTGAATGTGATACCTTCATCACAATATGAAGCTTTTTATTATACGTTATTATACGCCTGTTGATTTTAAAAAATCGTTACTAATAGATAAAAAGTATGAATAAAATGTTATATTTATTAGTATTATTATATGCTTTTTGTAAATTTAAAATTTATAAGTATCTGTTTATCATCATATTAAATTTAACAACATCAAACCATAGTTCCAAAGAAAAATTTGATATTCATCAGATAGATTTAGCTTTAATTTCTTATAAAAGATTCAGAGATAAATCAGCTCCATTACTATTTAATTTTCTTCATTTCAAATCATGCAACGCTACATTTTTTGTTGATTGAATACTGAATCACTATTGCGATAAGGCTTTTAAAAACATGAAAAAATTATTGTCATTTCACCATAAACTTTTAAAAATTAGATTAGATCTCTTGCGAAAGTCATTATTGCAAGTTTATCCGGTTTACGAGTGCAGCAATTAAGTTAATGCGTAAGCCGAATCTTTTCCGTCTATTTCGATAGCGTTCACTTAATATTCTAAATGTTTTCAATTGACTATTAATGTGTTCGATCACAACTCGTATTTTTCCAATCATTTTATTGTACCTTTTCTCAACATCAAATAAGGGTAAATTCTTCTTTTTCTTTATTGGTATCAATAATTTAAAGCCATCTTGCTCTAATCCGTAGTACCCTAAATCGGTCATAACATATTCACAATGTTTGAATTTCTTAACCGTTTTTCTTGCCAATTTAATATCATGCTGACTGCCATTCGATATATCTAGCCCTATGATTTGTTTGCTGTTCGGATGATAGATCACTTGTGCTTTTAGCGTATGTTTCTTCTTTTTACCACTGTAGAACTTACTCTGATTTTTTTTTCGGGCGTTCTATTAAACATTCTGTCGCATCAATAATTACCCAGTTAAAGTGTTCGTCTGCTGTGGTAATGCTTCGTTTTGGCAGAGTAAAACGTCTTGATTTCATCAATGCATCTTCAACCTTTTTAATGGTTCGATTCACATTACTTTCAGCGATATGGTAATTTGCCGCTAATTCCAGTTGAGTGCTGTAGTTCCGTAAGTAATTGAGAGTTAATAACAACTGATCCTCTATATCTAAAGTATGAGGACGACCTGATTTCTTTTTGAGTGATTCTGCTTTTTCTAAAACCTCTACCATTTCAGTAAAAACTTGTCGAGGTACGCCAACCAAGCGTTTGAATTCAGAATCTGAAAAACGATTTAATTTCTGATATCTCATGAAATTTATATTGAGGTGGTTTTTACTTTCGCAAGAGGTCTATTATGCTAAAGTTATTCTGATAAGAAATTGCGTCGCTTTAAAACAATAATCTAGCTTAATAGACGAGAACAAGCATGAAAGGTTCAATCCTTGATTTTTCTATTCAACACAATACCGGTTTTATCTCGGGGGATGATAATCAGCGCTATAGCTTTAATGGCGCAGACTGGCGTAGTGAGCGTCCACCTTCACGCGGTGATCGGGTCGATTTTATCGTCAATACCGCGGGTGAAGCATCTGAGGTTTATTTAACCTCAGGCAGTTCTATTTATCTGGGAGAAAAAATTTCCAGTCAGCTTGGCAAATATTCAAATCTGGATCAAGCCGAGGAAAATTACAGCAGCATTGACTGGTTTGTAAAATGTCTGACCAACTATGCAAACTTTTCCGGCCGTGCACGCCGTAAAGAATTTTGGTTCTTTATGCTGTTTTGTGTAATTTTAGGCATTGTTGCTGAGGTAATTGATACAGTTTTAGGCACTAAACCGCTGGTGAATAGCCTGCTTAATCTGGCACTTCTAGTCCCAAGTCTGGCCGTTGGCGCGCGTCGCTTGCATGATGTAGGACGCTCTGGTTGGTGGCAATTACTGACGCTTACCGTGATTGGCATACTGGTACTGATCTGGTGGTGGGCAACTGAAACCAAGCAACAAAACAATGAGTATGGTGCTCCTGCCAAATAACCGAACCTTACAAATCCCGTCTTGATGCGGGATTTGTTTATCGATTATTTAATGACTAAATATCAGCAAAATCAGACTTTCTCCATGCTGCAAGATCAATTAGTGAAATTTCCAGATGCTGTATGGGTGCAAATCTATAAAGATAAAATGCAGCTGATGAATATAGATGGCACGATTACGCATACTCTGCTACCCGATGTGCCTTATGCCCATCCGCGGAGTATTATTGCCGACTTTGATGCAGCCGCGGTGACGCTGAAACGGCTGTTACCATCGTCAATGATGAAGAAACTATTTAGCTCTATAGCACTGCTGCAAATTATGGATCTGCCTGAAGACGGTTTAACCGAAGTTGAAAAGCGCGCGTTACTCGAACTCGGTTATGAAAGTAGCGTGCAAAATGTCATCCTGTTTGACCATGCAGGAAATGCACTGACCAAAGCCAGAGTTCCACCCCAACATCGAATGACGATCATCAATATTTTACTGGTGATTATCATTATGGTGGTGTTGGCATCGACCTGGTTTTTGACGCTTTAAATGTTCTTGTAAGAGCAAAAATCCCGCACGCTGCGGGATTTTTATTGAGATAACAATCTAATAAGAGAGTTGATCTGTATAGATGTAGCAGCTTATAGACAAAATATCTCTAAAAATCAGCTCAAATAAAATAAGCAAAAATTAGGGTTTATTTAAAATAATCTAGCAACTGATTAAAGCGGTCTATTTGATATTTAGGCTGTGCCAGTGCTAACTCTTCCTGACTACCATAACCATAATTTACCGCAATAGTATCAATACCATTTTGACGGGCACCAAAAATGTCATGCTCACGGTCACCCACCATCAGGCATTGATCGGCCTGTAATTTTTGCTGCTCTAAAATATACTGAATCAGCTCAGCTTTATTGGTTCGCTCGCCATTCAGCTCACTACCATAAATGTCGGTAAAATACTGGGCCAGATCAAAATGTTCCAGAATCTGTTTGGCATACACTGTCGGTTTTGCTGTAGCGACAAACAAGCGATAACCACGGCGTTTCAGTTCTGCCAGCGTTTCTGCTACACCCTCAAAAACATGATTTTCATAGAGACCCTTGACTGCAAAGCGCTCCCGATAACCCATCAAGGCCTGTTCAGCCAGAACATGATCGGCCTCAACATTTAAAATTTTGGCAAGCGAGGCTTTTAAGGGCGGACCAATAATCCAGTCGATATTGATCTCGTCACTAATCGGATGACCGATCTTTTCCAGACCATAGCGTGCAGACGTCGTAATCCCCACTTTCGGATCGGTTAATGTCCCATCCAGATCAATTAAAATATTCTTAATCACCGCCCATCCCCTCTCATTAGTACCGATATAAATTAATATCGAGAGTTCATTCAAATTTGCCTATACTAATGCAATTTTAGTGAATGAAGGACATCATTTTGCGCCCTACCGTACTTTGCTTTTCCGGTTTAGACCCTTCAGGTGGAGCCGGCCTTCAAGCAGATATTGAAGCCATTGGTCAAAGTGGTGCACATGCGGCAATTGCCTGCACAGCCCTCACTATTCAAAATTCACAGCAGGTTTTTGGTTTCGAAGCCACTTCCAGAGAATTGCTGTTGGCACAGGCCAATGCGGTGGTCAATGACCTGCCCATTCGTTGCGTAAAATCTGGCATGTTAGGCACCACAGACAATATCGCAGCACTGGCCGAGTTTCTGGCTGCACATCCAGATTATCTGTATGTGCTGGATCCGGTTTTGGTCGCGAATAGTGGCGGTTCGCTGGGTAATCAAGAAACGCTAGTCAAAGCATTTACCCAGTTGATTCCATTAGCCACTATCTTAACGCCGAACACGGTTGAACTACGCGCCCTGACGGGTGAGCAAGACCTCAAACTGGCCACTCAAAAATTATTTGAAATGGGTGCACAGGCAGTTTTGGTCAAAGGTGGCCATGAAGATACGCCAGATTACATTCAGAACAGCCTATATATCGCAGGTGAGCTGGTCAACGAAACTCGCTGTCCACGTCTGCCAGGTGAATATCATGGTTCAGGCTGTTCACTGGCCAGTTTCATTGCCGGACGTCTGGCCATGGGTGATCAGTTGAAAACTGCGGTACAGCATGCTGAAACCTGGTTATTTGGGGTATTAAAAAATGCTGAAATTCCTGTTCCAAATGGCCAGAGAATTCCAAAGCGTTTTTAAGATCACACTTCTTAAAATCAAAACTAAAAAAGCCTGAGTCATTCAGGCTTTTTTATCACTGCTATTTTTTAAACAATACTATTTGGCCTGATAAATGATTTTGCTTACATAGGTCGGTAAATTCCAAGCACCACCGGCGAAGCCTTTGCATTGTACGGTCAGACCACTGAAGCTTTTGACAAATTTCTTGCCATTCCAGGCCCATTCGTTCTGACTCAGACAATCGCCCAAACCACGCACTTTATGCCCGGAAAATATCTGGCCTTGGTTAAATGTTTCTCCCGAGGTCGTCACCAACTGTTTAAATTGCTTGTTTCGATCCATCAGCCAGAAGCCACTACCCATATTATAAGCCCCACGCCAGCATGGAATCTGAATCAGTTGATTCTGGGCATTAATGGGATAAATGGTCATAACATCATCATCCAGAAAACGCTGGCTAAACAGCAAATCACATTGATCTTCCTTGGTGGTGGCTTGCAGTTTTCGAATCATCTGCTGACTTGTTGCCGTATTCAGTTTTGCTTGAGTGACTTTGCCTGACTGATATTTTGGTATCTGAATTTTCGGTATCGCTGCAGCTTTGAGCACCGCCTGATTGGATTTTTTCCCCGGCCTGATCAAGGCTGAGGGCGTAGAAAGTCGACGCTGAAATTCATCCATCTTGAGTAAAACGGCACTGGCACCGGAAGTCGACAGGTTCCAGCGTGATTGCGTATTCTTAAATACAACCGGAGCTGTTCCCTGTACAGCTTTTAGCAAGGCTCGCGTTTGATCAGTACTGAGTTGCCCTATTCCCTCCCGATTCAGACCAATCACACCATAAGGTGTGCTGGCAATTTGTAGCTGAAGCTGTCGTGTAGGTGTGGCAGCAGCTAAGGGTAAAATCTGGACTTGGGCTTTGATACTACTGTTTGCACCCGCAGCACGCTCTAGTAGCACCGAAACCGGCTGATCAATATCTTGATCCGATTGATAACCGGCAGCGCGGCAGGTGCCGGTATTATCACAGGAAATTTCCCAGTCTTTATGTAAAAAATGCAGTCCCTGAATAGCAGCCAGACTCCATGAACTGATACTGGCTAGACCAAATGTGATACTCATGATTTTGATGCTGTAGATCCATTTTTGTTTCATCATTTAGTCCTTATTTAAAACGCTTGCCGAGGTAGCAGGCTGCATCTGCTCAATCTGCTTCTGTTTATCTTTTTTCTTGCGCTCATTGCTCAGGGTCGCCATTAAATCCTGCGCCAAAGCCTTAAGCAGAATCATATCTTCGGCCTGCATCTGTCTCGGTTGTTTATCCAGCAGACATAGACTCCCAAGCGCAATTCCATTTTTATCTTTTAAAGGCACACCAGCATAGAAACGGATATGATGCTGTCTTAATTCTGACAGATGTGGAAAGCGCGGGTCACGCTGCAAGTCTTCTATCACCAAAGGCTCATTCTGATAGAGCAAATGGGTGCAGACTGAATCCTTGCACATTTGTCGGGTTGCAACAGGCTCCTGAGTAAAAGGACTGATTGGAATATACATTTCATGCTGATTCAGCCAGGAAATTTGTGCGTAATCAACGTCAAAGGCTTGACGGGCTTCTTCAATATATTGTTTATAAAGGGTCTGATGACGATGATCCAATAACCCCAATTCATTTAAAGCCTGCTGCCGTTCTTTTTCATTCTTGATCTCCAGATTCTCAAACTGAACCGTACCGGGTTTGTCGGAGACTTTTTTATTTAAGTTAGGCCACCTGACCTAACGGATTAATCTTATCATAGTACATTGCTTCAAACTCAAAAGGCGATACATAACCCAGTGCACTG
>NZ_JBWZQN010000028.1:0-39216 GCF_056724605.1 Prolinoborus fasciculus
TCTTTAAGGCGATTAAGCAGAATCTCAAATTAAAAGCGTTTCTAGGCCGCAGCAGGAACGCAATTCAGACACAAATCTGGATTGCGATGATCGCCTATTTATTGGTGAGTTTCGCTCAACATTTAGGGAAAACAGGTTGGACAGTTCAACGTTTACTCAGAATAATTCAAGTGAATTTGTTTGAAAGAAGAACTTTAAAAGCTTTATTTTCACCCGATAAAATACCCATAAAACAAGAGGAAGCTCAAATGAGCTTCCTCTTGTGAAAAATTGTGGGACAGCAATGGCGCTACTGCCCTTTTTACTCTGGATGATTTATTTTACTTTGGTTTTACGGATCATCTTGTACAGAACTTTTGGTGAAATACGCGAAACCAGCACACCAAGTTTTTCTTTCTTGCCACCAATCACAATATATTCTTCGCCGTTCTGCAAAGCCTGTACAGTCTGAACCGCAAAATCTTCTGCGGACAGCCCATTTTCAATCGCTTCATCCGGATGTCCTTGCGGTTTTCCTTCACCGTTTAAGGCGTTCAGGGACACATTGGTTTGAACAAAACCGGGGAAAATCACCGATACGCCAATCCCCTGATCTGCCACTTCAGCACGCAGGC
The DNA here is from genome assembly GCF_056724605.1 of Prolinoborus fasciculus. Next base: position 615 of record NZ_JBWZQN010000028.1, read on the forward strand.
TGTTGGCCCACATATGAATTGCTGCTTTGGCTGCGGAATAAGACGCGCGATATTGTGTACCGAGCAAACCTGCAACACTGGAAATAAACACAATACGGCCGGATTTTTGTGCCAGAAAAGTTGGCAGTACGGTTTTGGTCAAAAATACCTGCGAGAAATAATCGACTTCCATAATGGCGCGTTCAGTCTGCATGGTGGTGTCCTGAATCAGGGCACGTTGACTGAGTCCTGCATTATTAATCAGCCAGTCAATCCGGCCTTTTTGTTGCAAAACCTGTTCATAGGCATGACGAACCTGGCTTTCATCCGTGATATCGGCAATGACTGAAATATGCTGATCTGGATTAGTGAGACTTTGGCGAACATTTTCCAGTTCTTCATGCCGACGTGCAGTCAGTACCACCTGTGCCCCAAGTGCAGCACATTGCTGGGCAATCGCCTTGCCAATCCCTGAAGATGCGCCGGTAATCCAGACCACTTTTCCATTTAAGTCTTCAACTTTCGCCATGAAATCCTCTTTCCCTTGTTTTAATGAATATGGTACGGCATTTCATCTTCCAGAAATGCCAGCAAATGCTCAAAATAATAACTCATCGTATCGGCATCATAGATGCTACCGAGCTTGTCAAAACGTTTATAGCCTAACTGGGTGGTTAAATGAATCACCCCATTCAAGGTTTTATCGACCACGACATTAAATTTCAACATTTTTTTCGGTTCACGGATTAAATGCGTCACCCCTTGATCGACCACCTGAGTAAAGGCTTTTAAAGCGGGTGATACATATTGGTGATTACCATTTTTCATCTGGTCAATACAGCCGAGCAGTTCCATCACCAGCAATTTTTCTACCGGATAACGGACAAAAGCATCACCTTGATACTCATAGGTCATGCGATGCAAATAGTTCACCATAGGCATCAGCCGCTCATTGCCAAACAACGAAACCGACCACGGCATATATTTACGGGTGTTATGCATAATCTGCTGAATCACTTTTTCGGAATCACTGTCCGGTGAATTGGCCAGCTGCACCACCTGACCAAAAATCTGGTCAATAATTTCACAGGCCATATCGGCCAGATTTTCACCTAAGGGTCTGGCAAGACTGTCTCGCTCGCCGGCATTTAATCTGGAATGAAGGTCTTTAAAGCGCTGATGGGTTTCGGGTTGAAGCTTCAGGGAAATGCTATAGCTCATCTTATTATCCTTTTTGATATGCTGCGATGAGTCGCGTTTTTTTATCGTTCTATCATACGATGAGTTGCTATACATGCCAATTGGCTAAAGTTTGCATTTGGTTAAGCTGCCGCACGCACTATTTTTTTTGCTACAATAGATGCAATTTTTCATTCACTTTTGATCTGTTTAGACTATGACTGACTCAGCGCAAAATATCGCGACAACCTACGATCCGACCGAGATCGAGAAAAAATGGTACCAAACTTGGGAAGAGCGTGGTTACTTTAAGCCGTCTGAAAAAGGCGAATCTTTCTGTATCATGATTCCGCCACCAAACGTCACGGGTAGCCTGCATATGGGTCATGGTTTTAACAATGCCATCATGGATGCCTTAACCCGTTTTAACCGTATGTCAGGTAAAAATACTTTATGGCAACCGGGTACTGACCACGCAGGTATTGCAACGCAAATGGTGGTAGAGCGTCAGTTGGGTGCGCAAGGGGTTAGCCGTCATGACCTGGGTCGTGAAAAGTTCATCGAAAAAGTCTGGGAATGGAAAGAACAGTCTGGCGGTAACATTACCCGTCAAATTCGTCGCCTAGGTTCTTCGGTTGACTGGTCACGTGAACGCTTCACCATGGATGATGGTTTATCAAACGCGGTAAAAGAAGTGTTTGTAAAACTGCACGAAGAAGGTCTGATCTACCGCGGCAAACGTTTGGTGAACTGGGATCCAAAATTACAAACTGCGCTGTCTGACTTAGAAGTTGAGTCTGATAAAGAAGAAGCAGGTTCATTGTGGCACTTTAAATACTTCTTTGAAGATAAATCACTACGCACGCACGATGGTAAAGATCACATCGTTGTGGCAACCACTCGTCCTGAAACACTACTTGGTGATACAGCTGTTGCCGTTGCGCTTGATGATGAACGCTATGCAGATTTGGTGGGTAAAAATATTATCCTGCCAATTACCGGTCGTGCGGTTCCTATCGTTAAAGACGAATATGTCGATAAAGAATTCGGTACAGGCTGTGTAAAAATCACCCCTGCACACGACTTCAATGACTATGAAGTGGGTAAACGTTGCGAATTGCCAATCATCAATATCTTCAACAAAAATGCTGAAGTGTTGGCTGAGTTTGAATACATCGCGAAAGCCGGCGAGCAAATTTCTAAAACCATTCCTGCGCCTAGTGAATATGTTGGTTTAGAGCGTTTTGAAGCACGTAAGAAGATTGTTGAACAAGCGGAAGCTGAAGGCTGGTTAGACCAGATCCAACCATATACGCTGAAACCACCTCGCGGTGACCGTTCAGGCGTGATTGTTGAACCTCTACTCACAGACCAATGGTATGTGAAGATTGCGCCGCTAGCGAAACCTGCCATTGAAGCGGTTAAAGACGGTCGTATCAAGTTCGTTCCTGAGCAGTACAGCAACATGTATATGGCTTGGATGAACAACATCCAAGACTGGTGTATCTCGCGTCAATTGTGGTGGGGTCACCGTATCCCTGCTTGGTACGATGCGGAAGGTAATGTTTATGTAGGTCGTGATGAAGCGGAAGTTCGCGCGAAAAACAACATCCCTGCCGATGTTCAATTGAACCAAGATGAAGACGTACTGGATACATGGTTCTCTTCAGGTCTCTGGACATTCTCAACCTTAGGTTGGACTGGCGACGAAGCAAAAGACAAAGCCAACTACTTCTTGAATACATTCCACCCAACAGATGTACTGGTGACAGGTTTTGACATCATCTTCTTCTGGGTTGCCCGCATGATCATGCTGACCATGCACTTCATGAAGAATGAAGATGGTACGCCACAAGTGCCATTTAAAACTGTGTACGTTCACGGTTTGGTACGTGATGGCGAAGGTCAGAAGATGTCTAAATCTAAAGGTAACGTGCTTGACCCATTAGACTTGATTGACGGTGTGGATCTTGAAACACTGGTACAAAAACGTACCACGGGTTTGATGAACCCGAAACAGGCAGCGAAGATTGAAAAATCAACGCGTAAAGAATTCCCTGAAGGTATTCAATCTTACGGTACGGATGCAGTTCGTTTCACATTCTGCGCGCTTGCAAACACCGGTCGTGACATTAAGTTCGATATGAAACGTGTTGAAGGTTACCGTAACTTTGCCAACAAAATCTGGAACGCAACGCGTTTCGTGATGATGAATGTCGAAGGTCAAACGGTTGGTCAAACGGCTCGTCCTGATCTTTGGGAATTGCCTGAACAGTGGATCGTCAGCCGTCTACAAAAAGCGACTGCTGCGGTACAAACTGCATTTGCAACCTATCGTTTAGACCTGGCTGCGCAAGCGATTTACGAATTCATCTGGAATGAATACTGTGACTGGTATGTCGAACTGACTAAGCCTGTTCTGAATGATGAAAACGTATCTGAAGAGCGTAAAGCTGAAGTACGTCGTGTATTGCTTGCGGTGATGGAAGCGTCTTTACGTTTGGCTCATCCGTTGATGCCTTATCTGACTGAAGAAATCTGGCAAACGCTTGCGCCTAAACTTGGTATCGCTGGCGAAACCATCATGCTTGCGCAGTACCCAACTGCTGACGAAGCATTGATTAATGACCAGGCTGAAGCAGATATGCAATGGCTGCAAGGTTTGATTGGTGCGGTACGTAACATCCGTGGTGAGATGGGCTTAGGTAATGCACGCTTGTTGCCTGTTCTACTTCAAAACACAACGGATGCTGAAAAAGCGCAGATTGCACGTATTGAACCGTTGTTCAAAGCATTGGCAAAAGTTGAAAGCATTACCTTCTTGGCTGATGCTGAACAACCACCATTGTCTTCTTCATCTGTTGTGGGTCACGTGTCTGTATTCGTTCCAATGAAGGGCTTAATTGATCCTAAAGCGGAATTGGGTCGTCTGCAAAAAGACTTGGACAAGGTTCAAAAACAGCATGACCAAATTGCGACTAAACTTTCGAATGAAGGTTTTGTGGCAAAAGCACCTGCGGCTGTAGTTGAAGGCGAGAAAGTGAAACTTGCTGAGTTTGCTGATCAGTTAGCGAAGATTAAAGCGAATATGGAGCAGATTGCAGCGCTTTAATGCTGTAATTTGATTCAAAAAATCCCCTCAAATGAGGGGATTTTTATTTACTCTTCTTCCCAATCAAAATCCTCATCCTCCCAATTGATATAAGAAGAATCATCTAAATAACGAGTAAAAGTGAATTCATTTAAATTTTCATAAAAATGAATTAATTTATTTACTTCTCGATCGACTATATTTTCTTGCTCTAATGTTAATTTTGGCAAATGTATATCATGACGACCACTTTCGGCTGCAAAAATATTACCCTGATCATATATTGCTTCTGTCTTGTAATTACCTTGAGCTAAATCATGACCAAAATAATGAGCAAATTTTTGCCATTTCCATGCTTCAATCAAATCATTCTCTTTTAATTTTTTGATTTCATCGAATCCATCACAGACGATTCGATCAAATATATCTCTTAGGCATTCTTCATTACCACGCTTTGCTAATTCCAATTCTATATCTGATGGATAATTTGAATGACTATAGTCATACATATCTTCATCAAAATCGTCGTCATCAACGTAATGATCATTATCTCCAAATTGATAAAGTTCTAGCTGAGCAGGAAAACTTCCTAAATGAGCAGCAATTTTTAAATACTTTATATAGTTATCTTTATATTCATTATTACGTTCTTTTTCTTTAATAAAATTATCTAAGCCTGCTTTCCAAGTTGGACTAATTTCTTTACCTTGCAAATATCTATGATAAAGATAATTCATATCTTTATTCTGCTCATCAAAATCACTTTCACAATCACTATAAAATTGTGCAATCAAATATGGATAAATAGAAACCTGAGGGAACTCTATAAAGGTTTTTTTCAGCCGTTCTAAAACATTGTCATGCAGTGAATCATCATCCAAAGCATGTCTAACAAGCTGACTCATTTCCTCATTTGTTAAATATAAAAAATGATAATTTGAAAGATGCTTTTGAAAAAAAGGTGCTAGCGCAATTGAGACGTTTAATTCCTCACAGCGATTTTCAAATAACTCTCCATCCAACTGGTCATCGATTGAATCTGTAAAAATTGGGTAAGAACTTAGTTTTAAACTATTAAAAGTTTTAAATCCAAAAAGTGCTGCAACTATTTCATTTATATAAGAACGTTTAATCTCAATATCATGAAATTTAGTAGTTTGCTGTATTTCAAAAGCTAATGCGCTGATCGTAGACATGTTTATCCTTAAAGTTGTTTCTTAGAATCAAATTTGGACACACGTTTAAACTTTTGAATCTAATAGTGAAACAAAATAAAGAAAACATTAAGAAGAATAGACTATTCAATATAAAAATAGATTTTTGTCTTTTTTTACTCGTGTGTAAGTAAGGTGGACACCTATATTTGATAATAGCAATCAAAATTTAAAAATCAAGTTTTTTATGATTTCTCAATTTTACTTACTCTCAAACTCAATCACCAAACCAATTTCATGGCAGTAAAATCCACAATATAAGGTTTGATCACATGCTGACGGCGAAATTTAAGATTCATAAATCGCTTGGCACGTAGAATTTGCCATATCAGATGTTCTGCATCGGTGGCGGTGTGGCGCATGGATTTGGCGAATTCTAATAATTGAGGATCTATTTTCATTGTTATTTTAAAAGAGCATCATAGCTTTATGATGCTTTGGTTAAAAAAATTAAGTTTAGAATGAGTCAAATGACCAGCTAAATGCCCTATTTTTAAGTAAAATTTTAAAATAATCAAAATCCTTATAATCATTTAAACACTGTTCATCTCGTAATATTTTTTTTTGAATTTCGTTCAAATCACGTTGGTATTTTTTAGCCAAATCCACAGGTTTAAAGGTCTGTTTATAGAAACCTGAACTCTCCCAATCAAATGAGTAAATAATATTATCTACCTCAAACTGCAATTGCTCAATTTGCTCTTCTAACAATAGATTATAAGATTTTAAATGTTCATTTGCGATTTTAACTGCTTGTTTTTGATCACCTTGCTCTGTATAAGCACGTAACTTTAATAGAGCTAGTAAATCTTTTTCCTCTAGCGCCGTATTGGCTTGCTGTAATAATTCAGTTTTTTCAATGCGTTTTTGCTCATCTCGCTCACGGTCAGGATGGATCACTGAGGCAATTTTTAAATAGATACTTTTTAATGACTGCCCTGCCATTTTTTTTGCATCTTCAAGTTGCATTTGCTTCTTTAAAATTTTCTTTTTCTCTTTTTCGGCAAACTTTTGATATTCTTCACGCTCACGATCATTCAGTTGATTTTGAATAAAATCGGCTTCTTCTCGATCAAATTTGGCTTTTACTTTTTGCATAAATTCTTCAAGATTTTCGAGATCAAAATCAAAGTCAATCCAGTCTTCAGACACACCTAATTGATCTGCAAGAATTCCCTTCATCACTTGTTTCTGCATCATTTCATCAGCATCATGCTCTGGATGAGAATAATTCTCTGCTTGCGATGTAACCGTCTGAAAATTAGAGCTCTCTTCTAAAAGGTTATAATATTTAGCAATGACTATCGCCAATTCATGTTGCTGTTCAGACAGATTAGGATTATCTAAGAGCAGACTCGCTAAAATCGAAATTTTTTCATCTAAACGCTGTAAATGGGTTTTAGCAAATTTATGCGATTGTTTATATTGCCAAAGTACTTCTAATTGACTAAATAAAACTTGATGCCATTTGCTATATAATGGCAATAGTTCTGCACTTGCATCCTGCTGTACTTTTTGTTGTGCTTGTTGCCACTCTAACAAAGATGCTTGAAGTTTCTCAATTTTTAAAATCAGACGATTAAACTTCTTTTGTTGTGGGGATAAATTTCCAGTTTCTTGATATAAGCTTAAATCTAAAATGCTCATTACTTTGTTTCAATACAAATGCTATTCAACTCATTATTTTAACATAACGAATACCTAAGACCGTTGGTTTAGAGAGTAAAAAACTTTTTACTTCATTAAATCCCATGCCTTAAAAACATCTCCAAGCCGCTCACCTTTTTGATATACATCAAGCGTTCTTTTTCGACTTTAATCTGCTGTTTAATGGCTGAAGTATCTTCATCAATCTGCTTATACAGGTCAGCAATTTGAACTTTCCCTTTCGCCTTTTTCACGGCAATTCTGGTTTTCGATGACCAGACCAATCTATGGATCAAGGTATCGATCTGTTCTTGTAATTTCCGGCTTTGTGCATCCAAAGCCAATTGATAGAATCTTAGTTGCTCCGCACTTAAACCTTTTTGTGAAATATCCTGATCTTGCTCGATCTGCAGTTGCATTTTCAGTAACGTAAACAGGTCTTGTTCTGCATAAGCCTCATTGGCACGTTGCAATAATTCAGTTTTCTTGATTTTTTTGACATCATTCACTTCACGGTCAGGGTGAATGATGGCAGCAATTTTTAAATAAACGGTTTTCAATGACTGCTCTGCCATCGCTGCTGCCTGCTCCTGTTTTTCCTGCTGGCGTTTTAATCTGGCTTGCTCACGTGCCTGCTGAAAATGATCTGATTCCCATTCTTCAAATACTTCTGCATCTGCAAGATCTGAGGGATTCTCATTCTTAAAGAATATTTCCAGTTCATTTATTTTCTTTTGGCTTTTTCTGAACTGGGCATGCTCGGCACGTTGCTGATAGTAAGTGAAAATTTCATTCACTTTATGGGCTTGTTGCACCGACATTGCCTGAGAGTCTTTTAGATAATTTGCAAGGTATTGAATCTTTTCATCCAGCACCACCAGTTCTGCCTTGGAAAATGTAGTTTCCTGCAGGTGCTTCCAGAGCTGTTCCAGCTGCTTGAACAGTACACCATGCAATTCATGGTAGACCGGCATAAATGTTTTATGGGTATATTGTTGCAGCTCTTCTTCAGCCTGTTGCCATTGGTGTAATTCCTGTTTCTGTTGCTCGATTTTATCAATCAGATGATCCAGCTTCTTCTGCTGTGGCGAAAGCGCTGTAAATGGCTGAATCATGGTTTTCAAGTCAAAGAGCATGGCAGCGGAAAGACCAATAGGAAATACTATCTATAGTAATTCTTTCAGCTTTCGCCACATAGTTCTTTTCAACCGGCCCTTTCGAAATTTGTATCAGAATTAAAAAAAGCAGACCAAAGTCTGCTTTTTCGCTCTCATATTGATTATTCCAGCACTACACGGCCATTCAAGGACTGCACCGGACGGTTATTTGGGTGTCCCATCAGTTTGGCAAATTCCGAAATCTGCTTGGCAGAAGCCTGCTGAATATCCTTCAGGATCAGCCAGCGTACGCCTTCAGAACAAGGCGGTGTGGTCAGCGAGCCGCTAAAGCGATAATAATCCAGATTCTTAGGCAACATCTGATTCACCGCTTGTGACGTTTTCAAAACCACTTTTTCACCCTGTTTTTTTGGTAGGCGACTCCACATGCGTTTGAGCATCTGACTTTCCTGTCCCTGTTCAAACATCATCCCCACCACAGCCAGCTCACCTTTGGCATTGGAATGGACAAAATGGATTTCCAGTGGATAGCTTTTACCCTTGATCAGGTTTTCACTCGGGCTGTGCAAATGAAACTGCTTCAGTACAAAGGTATCGCCATCCAGTTGCAATTCACCACCTTGCGCAAAATCCACCTGAACAGTATGACCTTTATTTTCGATCGCATGAATCATGGTGTTATAGCTGAACTTGAGCGGTTCCAGTTCTGCTTTCACTGTTCGCTCAATATTGATTGGCGACTGGTTCAGACCGTTACAGGCCGAATATTTCTGGCTCAAAGTCGACCATTGCTCAGGCTGAGTATAATCCCACTCCGTATCTGCCCAGACCGCTGTACTTAAACCCATAACCGTTAAAAGCGTGAATATTTTTTTCACAATACATCCCTTATTGGAAGTCAAAATCACAATTTCTAATTTAAAAACAGTTTATTAACCTGGTGTAATCACTCTATTTTTCAGGCCACAAACTACAGATGTTTATAGAAATGAAGTGATTTGCTTACAAATTTCTAAACACTCCCAGGTATTCAAAACACATTATTCAGAATTTATATTGATAGATTTCAAATGGATAATAATTTTATAGATTTAAAAATAGACAGCAAAGAATGTGATCTTCTTCAAATTTAATCTGCTGATTTTTTATGCGTTATTTACATGAAATCTCTATCTTATTTTGAATAAATTAAATAGCTGTATTTTTAAGCTCAAGCTTCTTTTTTAAATAGAATCTATCTTTATTCATAAACTTACATAAACACAGCAGCAAATAAAATACTGATATTGCTAGACTCGAGCCAAAGAGCAAAGTAAGGATAAAGAATTTAAATGGACTGGGCGACCATATTTATAAATGACACCACTTGGGAGTTTACCGCAGAAATTTTGCTGCGTTGTGCCCTGATGTACACGATGATTATCCTGTTTCTGCGTCTGACCGGAAAACGCGGGGTACGTCAGCTTTCCATCTTCGAAGTCGCTATCATTTTGAGCTTGGGTTCGATTGCCGGTGACCCGATGTTTACCGAAGATATTCCCCTGATTCAGGCAGTTCTGGTGATGTCGGTGATTATTATCATGTACCGCCTGACCACCTGGCTCATGATGAAATATCAATGGTTTGAAGACCTACTGGAAGGTAAACCGATTTATATCGTAGAAGATGGCGTGCTGGTCGTTGAAGAAATTAAAAAAGGTAAAATGTCACATGATGAATTCTTTGCCGAAATGCGCCAGCAAGGTGTAGAACATCTCGGTCAGGTACGCACCGGTTTACTGGAAACTGACGGTAAGTTCAGTATCCTGTTTTTCAAATCGGATGAGGTTCGGCCTGGGCTGCCACTTTTTCCTAAAAGCTGTTCTATAGTGCAACAGGTTAAGGCGGGGCAATTATATGCCTGTATTTACTGTGGGCAGGTGCAAACCCTTACGCACGCCGATCAGCAATGTCCGCGCTGTGATTCTGCGCAATGGGCCGAAACGATTGACTGTTTAAGAATAACTTAAGCCTGATTCAGTAACTGCAAATGCGCAAAAATTTCCGGCAGTTGCTGAATTTTATATTGGATATGTTCAGCATCTGCATGAAAGCCTTGCATCCATAATGCATGCATTCCGGCCTCTGTAGCTCCTTGTACATCATTAATTGGATGGTCGCCAATATATAGGCACTGTGTAGGTTGCACGCCTAGACGCTCTGCTGTGATCTGGAATATTTCCGGCTGTGGTTTGTTAAAACCCACTAGTCCCGAACTGATGATCTCATCAAAATAAGGTTCAATACCCAAACCCCGAATCGTATTCAAACGGGTGTCATGTCCGCCATTGGAAACAATGGCTAGCTGATAACCCTCATCTTTCAGCTGCGTTAATACTTGCTCTGCTGCCGGCATTTCTACGGCGAAACGGCCAAACTGGCTAAACCAGAACTGGGCTAGTTCTTCTATGCTAGGAGGATTTAACCAGTGTAGTTCCTGCAATAATGCATAAGCAGCCGAAGCCCCGATACCACCATGGGTCAGCAATTCTTTTTTAGGATAACCACCATTATCGATGCGCCTTACAATCTCGATAATTTTGTCAGGCTCGACCTGTGCCAATGCTGGCGCATAATATTCTGCCAGATAACGGCTATAGGCCTGTGCAGTCAGATCACGATGGGTCAAGGTATTGTCGAGGTCAAATAAAACAGCTTGAATAGGCATAATTTTCAAAACGAAATGCTGAAACTTTCAATCATGTTAACAGCCCGAAACTTGTTAGATCAGACATAAAATTGCTAAGTTTTGTTGTTTTAAGCATAAAAAAAGCGATGCCAAAGCATCGCCTTTTCTTAGCTTACAAAGTCTAAATTAGAATTTGTATTCGAAACCTGTGCCGACAAGAATCTGTTTGTCTTCGTCAGAGCCTTGTTCAACCGTCAGATAACCTGCTGTACCATACACTTTCACCTGTTTAGAGAATGCATAGTCAACACCAGCAAGGATTTGGTTTACTTCAAAATCTGGACTTGCATTATTGAAAGTTACATCGCTATAGCTATATTGACCTTTTACTGTCCAGTTTTTTGCATTTGGCAAGTTATATTCCGCACCAATCAACCATGCTTGCGCATCATCAATAGTTGCTGCTGCAGCTTGGTTCGCTGTCGGGCTAGCAGAGGCATTTTCAATATCAGAATTTTGATATAGCGCACGTAGTGATAAACCATTATCTAAATTGATACGTCCAATTGCACGAATTGTATTTGCTTCTGCTATAACATTACGACTTGCTGTAACATCTTGACCTAAAAGTGGAGCTGTATTGTCTGCATTTAAGAAGCCACGACCTAAAAAGCGTGATGGAATCGCTTTGTCATAACCTAAGCCAGCAACGAACGTTTTGTCGCTATAAACAACTGAAGAAGACCAAGAATCACCTAAACCACGGCCAGCAACTGTATAACCACCTTTCGTCGAGTTAATAGTGTCGTTACCTTCACCTGTAGCAAGCTGTAATTTAGCTTCAAGCTTACCTTCACCCACATTGAATGCAGGAGTTTCATAAACAAGTACATTATCGATACGGTTTTCACCAGCCATGATACCTGCGACATCAGCATTATTAGCTACATAGTTATTAAATGTATCTACTACAGATGATAGTTGTTTTACTGGAGTATCAATTTTACCGGCTTTCAGCGTACCCAACTTCTCATCTTTAAGGCCAATTAAAAGATTACGCGGTACAAATGTATCTGTACTTCCACCATTGTCTACATAGAAGGTAAATTCAGCTTGATAAAGCGCACTTAAACGGTCTGTTAATTTTTCATCCCCTTTTAAACCCAAGAATGAGTTATTAGAGTTCAGGTCAGTAATATGACGATCTTCTACGCCATTTTTATTATCTGCTTGTACATGATCCAGAGAAAGATCAATCTCACCATAGAAAGTTGGTGCTGCAAAAGTTGTCCCCGCCAAAAGGCTGAATGCAATTGCTGTTGCTAACTTAGTTTTCATCAAAAAAATCCTTAATTTATTTTGTAACAAATAATACACACGGCGCTTATATTACAAAATTATTAAATTAATATTTATATATTCTATTTAGTACTTTAGGCTAATATTTAACCAAACAATTGATTATTTAGAAATTTTATACTTTTTCTTCAATTTTCATCCATCGGAAAATTGGAATTAAACAGATAATTGCCACAATTACGATCAGGTTTAGATAATTTTGATAGCCTAAAGCATCTCCAAAAATGCCACTCAGGCTATAAAGTCCTCCACTCACCGTAGCCATCAGTGCCACCTGAAAGGTAAAATCTGTCCCAGCCAGATGCTTGCGACTATATTGCATGACCAAGGTCAACATGACCACCAAGAGCATGGCAGAAATCATGTCTTCAGCTGCATTGACCAGATATATCATCCAGTTTTGTACTTTACTTTGCCCTTCATAGTGGGCAGCCAGCCAGGCGTAAGCCATTAAGCTTAATATTTTTAAAATTGAGAAAACAATCAAACTCGAGCTGCGCGACCAGTATTTCAGACACCAGCCCGCCAGTCCGGCCCCAATCAAGGCAGCCAACGCTCCCAGCATGGTGACATAAAGACCAATCTGGCTAAAGCTCAGTCCGAGATCTACCATTAATGGTTTTAATAAAGGCCCGGATAAACCATCGGCGATTTTAAAGGTCAGTAAAACCAGAAGCCACCTCGCCAAGGTTATATTTGACCAGAAGTATTGAAAATAGGTTTTAATATTACTGAGCACAGGTCCTTTATTAGATGGCGTGATAATTATTGAATGCTGAGGTTCTCTAAAAAGTAAAATGGGTAAAGTATTAAGAAAGACCAAAGCCGCCAATAATAGAAAGGTGGCTTGCCATTGCAGCAGATCTAACAACCATAATATGGCCCCGCCTCCGACAATGAATCCCAGACGCGAACCGATAACCTGAAAGGTATTGCCCCAGTGTTGCTGTTCATTTTTCAGAATATTGACTGCCAGTGCATCGGTGGCAATATCCTGCGTCGCGCCAATGCCATTCATCAGTAAAAGCGTGATAAAAAACAGCGCTAAATACAGCGGCTGATTCAAGGCCTGAATCGGTAGAAATGAAAGTCCAATCAATACGGCAACCGACAGCCATTGCAAGGGAATAATCCAGCTACGGTAATGACCTTTTGCTCTCGATCCATAACGATCAACCCAAGGTGCCCAAAATATTTTGATCGACCAGGGCAGCATCAACAGACCAAAACCACCAATATGCGCCAGTGATACCCCTTCAGCCCGAAGAATCACCGGTAAGGCATGCGTCATAAACCCGACCGGAAGCCCCTGTGCCCAATACAGCGAAAACAGTAAAATATAGGTATTCCGCATAATCAAGCCAAGTCCTTCAGGTAAAAATGCTCAACAGCATTCAAGATGCTATACATTTTGCCAATGATCCGGATTTTACAACAGTCTAATATGATCAAAAATAAAGAAAAATAAGTTTCAGGAAGAGACAGCAGCAATGACTCAGACACGTTTTCCCCAACTCCCGCCACATGTGCCAGCCCGTGGCAGCAAGCTGAGCAGGGCTTTCTTCAGGCGGCTTTTCCTGGCCCAAGGCTGGCGTCTTGAAGGCGAATTTCCGGATTTGCCCAAAGCGGTGGGAATTATTTCTCCGCACACCTCCAATATTGATGCATGGCTGGGTTTTAATGCACTGCTCGGTCTCGGCATCCAGATTAAAATTTTTGGTAAAGACAGCCTGTTTCGTACACCGCTGAAGCCGGTTCTGGAATGGATTGGTGTGGTTCCGGTGGTACGTGATAGTCCACAAGGACATACCCGACAGATTGTAGACATCATTGAAAAATCGCAGCAGATCTGGGTCGGTATGGCACCGGAAGGTTCACGTAAGGCACCGGATAAAATTCGCAGCGGTTTTTATCATATTGCCAAGGCAGCCCATTTGCCGATTGTGATGTTTTCCTTTGATTATGATATCAAGACCATTCATATCCTGGGCGTATACCATCTGACCGGTGATTATGAATACGACCTGGAACAGATTTATCAGCATTATCAAGGTAAATTCTCGGCCAAAAATCCGGACTGGGTGGCCAAGCCGTTACAAAAGCCTTTGAAAAAAGACTAGGCAAATACGCCTTTTTTTGATGTGATAGCCTGAATCTTGTTGATTTAATCACCAGTTTTTATAATGAAATTAGCCCGTTATGCCTTAATTGGCTGCCTTGGATTCAGTCTTGCAGCCTGTGACAAAGCCACTAAAACACCTACGCCTGCCACGCCATTAAAAGCCCGTGAACCTGTCGTCGCCATTGCCCTCGGTGGCGGCGGTGCCAAAGGTTTTGCCCATATTGGCGTCATTAAAGTGCTCGAATCACACGGCATCAAACCGAAAATCGTCACCGGTACCAGTGCCGGTAGTTTTGTCGGTAGCCTGTATGCCAGTGGCAAATCGCCTTATCAGTTACAGCAGATTGCCCTGAATTTTAAAGAATCTGATATCCGCGATTTAACCTTGAACCGGCAAGGGATTATTGCCGGACAAAAATTGCAGGATTTCGTCAATAAGAATGTGGCGAACAAACCAATTGAACAATTCCCGATTCGCTTTGCTGCTGTTGCCACTCGTCTGGACAATGGCCGTAAAGCTGACTTTATTAAAGGCAATGCCGGACAGGCGGTCCGAGCGTCCTGCAGTATTCCGAATGTGTTTGTGCCTGCAGTGATTGGTGGAAGCAAATATGTCGATGGCGGTCTGGTCAGTCCGATTCCGGTCAAGACCGCCAAAGATATGGGAGCAGACATTGTGATTGCCGTGGATATTTCTGCCCGTCCGGATGGTAATAAGGCTCTAAATATGTGGGGCGTACTAGATCAGACCCTGAATATTATGGGACAGCAAAGCATTCATGAGGAACTGAGTCAGGCCAATGTGGTGATCCAGCCCAAAGTCGGCCATATTGGTACTTTAGACCTGAAAGCCAGTAATGCGACCATTCTGGAAGGTGAAAAGGCTGCTCAGCTGAAAATCCGTACTATTGAAAAAGCCATTAGCAACTTCAAGCAGTCTCCCGCGGCATTTAAACCGCCACGTCCGGCAAAATTTTGATGCATGAATTTTTTATATTCATCTGCGGCCGCATCTGCTACATTGAAGATCAATCATATAAAGATGATGATTAATTAAATACTTAGCGATATAGGTCACGATATGGAATTAGTTCTTGAACCTTGGCACTGGTTTGTATTAGGCATCCTTCTGATTCTGTCGGAATTACTGCTGCCCGCATTTGCTGCCCTGTGGTTCGGGATCGGTGCCATCATGGTTGGCGTCCTGTACTGGATGTTCCCGATGATGGGACTGACGACCCAGCTCCTGACCTGGATCGTACTTTCTGTTCTGTGTACGCTGCTCTGGTTTAAGTTTATCAAGCCACTTTCCATTGATAAGACCAAAGCCGGTCTATCGCGTGAAGCGACCATTGGTCAGGTGGGCATGGTGATTCAGACTAATCTGGATCATGGGCAAATCCGGGTGCGCTTTCCGATGCCAGTTTTAGGTTCGGATGAATGGGAATGCCGAACTCTGGACCCAGTTCAGGTCGGAGACCGCGTTCGCGTCGTGGATATTCTGGGTAATGACCTGGTCGTACAACCTCACAGCACGAATTATCAAAATCAATAAGGTGAATAAGCTATGTCTGGTGGTTCTATCATTGTTATCGCGTTTCTGGCCTTTGTTGCGATTACCATTTTTAAAGGTGTGCGGATTGTGCCGCAAGGCTACAAATGGATCGTACAGCGTCTGGGTAAATACCACACCACCCTAAATCCGGGCCTGAATTTTGTCATTCCTTATGTCGATGAAGTCGCCTATAAAGTCACAACCAAAGATATCGTTCTGGATATTCCCTCACAGGAAGTGATTACCCGTGATAACGCGGTTCTGCTGATGAATGCAGTGGCCTATATCAACCTGACCACACCAGAAAAAGCCGTGTACGGGATTGAAAACTATTCCTGGGCGATTCAGAACCTGGTACAGACTTCACTGCGTTCGATAGTCGGTGAAATGGATCTGGATGATGCACTATCTTCACGTGATCATATTAAGGCACGCTTGAAATCCAGTATTTCCGATGATATCTCGGACTGGGGTATTACCTTAAAAACTGTAGAAATTCAGGATATTAAACCTTCTATTACCATGCAAACCGCGATGGAAGAACAGGCTGCTGCTGAACGTCAGCGTCGTGCAACCGTCACCAAAGCTGACGGTGAAAAACAAGCCGCAATTCTAGAAGCGGATGGCCGTCTGGAAGCCTCACGCCGTGATGCCGAAGCACAAGTGGTACTGGCTGAGTCTTCACAACGTGCAATTGACATGGTGACTTCCGCCATTGGTGATAATGAAATTCCGGTCGCCTATTTACTCGGTGAACAGTATATTAAAGCCATGCAGGATATGGCCAAGTCACCAAATGCCAAGACTGTGGTCCTTCCTGCCGATGTATTAAATACGATCCGCGGTGTTATGGGTCGCCCTAACTAATTGATCTTTTCACTTTATATATAGGCAGCCTGAGGGTTGCCTATTTTTATTCGCACAAGAAAATCTCAGCAAAAATTGTGAATTTATGGTTAAATTTCGCGTTTATTTTTGAAATCTACTGGATTTGATGTTGCCTGGCTTTCGGATTAAAGCTTTTCGCAGCTGTCTTATTCCTTGTTTCGATCTACTGTCCAACTTAAAAATGGATACCGTATGAGCTCCCTAAATCCAACCTTAATTACTTTTCTTTTCTATATTGTCGCAATGGTGGTGATCGGCCTGATGGCTTATCGCGCGACAAGCAACTTTTCCGATTACATCTTAGGGGGCCGACGTTTAGGGAGTTTTGTCACTGCACTTTCTGCAGGGGCTTCCGACATGAGTGGCTGGCTCCTCATGGGCCTGCCCGGTGCGATTTATCTTTCCGGCCTGTCTGAGATGTGGATTGCCATCGGTCTGATTATTGGTGCCTGGCTCAACTGGCTACTGGTTGCTGGCCGTCTGAGGGTGCATACCGAAGTTCAGCACAATGCCCTGACCCTGCCGGATTATTTCTCGAATCGTTTTAACGACCAGAAAAAAATCCTGCGTATTGTTTCGGCTTTCGTGATTCTGATTTTCTTTGCGATTTACTGTGCTTCCGGCATGGTTGCAGGTGCGCGTCTGTTCGAAAGCATGTTTGACATGTCTTACAGCACTGCGCTCTGGATCAGTGCGATTGCCACCATCAGCTATGTGTTTATTGGTGGCTTCCTGGCTGTGAGCTGGACCGATACCATTCAGGCGGGTCTGATGATCTTCGCCCTGTTGCTAACGCCAATCGTGACATTGATGGCATTTTCAGATATGTCCCAGGTGACTTTGGCACTGGAAGCTGCTCGTCCTCAAGCAATGAATATTCTGGGTGATCTGAGCTTTGTTGCGATTATTTCCCTACTCGCCTGGGGTCTGGGTTACTTTGGCCAGCCGCATATTCTGGTGCGCTTCATGGCTGCAGATTCAGTCAAATCCATTCCAAATGCACGTCGTATTGGCATGACCTGGATGATTCTGTGTCTGGGCGGTGCAGTCGCAGCCGGCTTCTTCGGTATTGCTTATTTCGAGCAGCATCCAGAACTGGCAAGCGTGGTGAATGCCAATCCTGAAACCGTATTTATGGAACTGACCAAAATCCTGTTTAACCCATGGATTGCCGGTGTAGTTCTGGCTGCGATTCTTGCCGCAGTAATGAGTACTTTAAGCTGTCAGCTACTGGTCTGCTCAAGTACCCTGACGGAAGACTTCTATAAATCTTTCCTGCGTAAAAATGCCTCACAAAAAGAACTGGTCTGGGTTGGCCGTTTGATGGTGCTACTGATTGCCTTACTGGCGATCTGGATAGCGGGTAATCCTGAATCTAAAGTGCTGGGGCTGGTGGCTTATGCGTGGGCAGGTTTTGGTGCCGCTTTTGGTCCGCTGATTATCCTGTCATTGCTCTGGAAACGCATGACCTTGAATGGTGCTTTAGCCGGTATGATCGTGGGTGCAGTCGTGGTTATTTTCTGGAAGAACCTGTTTGCAGACACTGGCCTGTATGAAATCGTTCCTGGCTTTATCTGTTCAATGCTGGCAATTGTGGTGGTGAGTCTGATGGGTAAAGCACCAACAGCAGAAGTGACTGACCGTTTTGAAGAAGCTGAACGTCTGTACAACGAAAGCAAATAATTCTGTAGCAACTAAAAAAGAGGACTTGAAGTCCTCTTTTTTATGGAATGCTCTTATACCTGAGAAGAAAAAAAATGTTCCTATCAGCTTTTTCGCGTGAGCAGGAACCGGGTAATTTGCATCAACTCTTCCGCCTGACCTTCAAAATGGTTCAAGGCATTGATCGCCTGATCATGTAATTGCTCGGTATAGGCTTTGGCCTGCTCTAGCCCCATCAATGCCGGATAAGTCGATTTTTCGACCTGTTCATCTTTACCTGCGGTTTTACCCAAGACTTCGGTATCGGAAATAATATCCAGAATATCGTCCTGTACCTGGAAGGCCAGACCAATCGCCTGTCCAAATTCACGTAATTTAGGAATGGCCAGATCGGTGCCTTCAAAGATTGTCACCGCCGCCATCATGATCGCAGCGCTAATCAAAGCACCGGTTTTATTGCGATGAATATTTTCCAGTGCTTGCTGATCGATTTTTTTGCCTTCAGACTGCAAATCTAAAACCTGACCATTCACCATTTTCGAAGAAGCGGTTGCCAGAATCTGCATCTGCTTCAGTACAATGGAAGCTTCTACCGCTGGCCCCTGATCAAACAGACGACTGCTCAAAGTTTCAAAAGCCATAGACTGCAGGATATCACCTGCCAGCAACGCTGTATCTTCCCCATAAGCTACATGGCAGGTCGGCTGGCCACGACGTAGCAAATCATTGTCCATACACGGCAGATCATCATGGGCCAGTGAATAGCAGTGAATAAACTCGATCGCAACCGCTGCACGGCGCACTGCAGCGCTATTCTGGTTGGGTTTTAATGCGGCGGTGGCATAGCATAGTGCTGGACGTACTCGTTTACCGCCAAGCATCACAGCATGATGGACTGCCGACCTTAAAGGTTCCGGAATAGCAAAGGCTTCCAGAGCGGTCAATAAATCCTGTTGAATGCGGTGTTGTGCTTGAGTGAGTGCATGGGTTGATACGTCAGTGATAGATGACACATTCGCCTCGAATACGTAGTCCAGAAAAATAAAATGACAAGCGAATAAATGCCTGTACGCTGATCAGGCATTGTACCTAGAAATGCCTTGAATTTTCAGCCATAAATCGAATTGTTCTACTGAAATTTGCCATTCAACATCAAATAAGCAAGTCAGAGATTTTAAACAATAAAAAAACCACCGCAGAAATGGTGGTTTTATTCAGGCTAAATGTATGTACGACTTTTAAACGAGAACATCTTCTGGTACGCGCACCCAGCCTTCCATCAAGACGCGGGCACTACGGCTCATAATCGCTTTCTTCACTTTCCACTCACCATTTTCAAAACTTGCTTGTGCACCCACTCTCAAAGTCCCGGAAGGATGACCGAAACGCACCGCTTCACGCTCTACCCCACCTGCGACCCGGTTCACCAATGTTCCGGGAATAGCAGCTGCCGTACCAATGGCCACCGCAGCCGTGCCCATCATGGCATGATGGAGTTTACCCATAGACAAGGCCCGAACCAGAATATCGGTATCCGATTCAGTGACGGTTTTGCCACTTGAAGAGGTATAGCTACTCGGTGGTGCAACAAAGGCAATTTTTGGCGTGTGTTGTCGGGTTACGGCTTCTGTAATATCCTGAATCAGTCCCATCTGCTTTGCTGCATAGGCACGAATCGTTTCAAATTTTGTCAGGGCTGCCACGTCATTATTGATATGATCCTGAAGCTCGGTGCCCTTATAGCCTAGATCCCCCGCATTTAAAAATACCGTGGGAATACCGGCATTAATCATGGTCACTTCAAAGCTGCCAATATTTGGCACTTCCAAAGTATCGACCAGATTACCTGTTGGAAACATCGAACCGCCTTCAGCATCGTCATCGGCTGGATCCAGAAACTCGATCTGCACTTCGGCCGCAGGAAAGGTTACGCCATCCAGTTCGAAATCACCCAGCTCCTGCACTTGACCATTTTGCATCGGCACATGCGCGATAATGGTTTTCTGGATATTGGCCTGCCAGATACGTACCGTGCATAACCCATTTTCAGGAATACGTTCAGCCTCCACCAGACCATTAGAAATAGCGAATGCACCTACTGCCGCAGTCAGATTGCCACAGTTGCCACTCCAGTCCACAAAAGGACGGTCAATTGACACCTGACCAAATAAATAATCGACATCATGATCAGCGTGTTGGCTTTTTGACAGGATCACCGTTTTACTGGTACTGGAACTGGCGCCACCCATGCCATCAATCTGTTTCCCGTATGGATCGGGGCTACCAATCACGCGCAGCAAAAGCTGATCACGAATTCGGCCCGGCTGTTGTGCCTGTGCAGGCAGGTCATCTAGCTTAAAGAAAACACCTTTACTGGTGCCTCCACGCATATAGGTTGCAGGAATCTTGATTTGGGCGGCAAAACTCATGAATTATTTCATCCTTTGACTTATCTTTGTTTTCGTACGGGTTATTCAATATTTATATTCAAAGTATAGTATGTTGAAAGCAGAACTGCTTGGCTGCCAGACCTTAGTATAAAAAAACGGCATTTGTATTTTATCCAAGAAAATAGAGAACTCATCAGTAACAGTTTCAATAAAATTAATATATTGATTCATTTATATTTTATTTCAGTTATTTATATGAATATTTTTTATTACTCCTCCAACAATATTTCATTCTTAGGATGGACTAGGCTTCTTTAGTCTGATCAATTACAATCAGCCACTTATCATTTTCCATTGTCGGGCTGAACACTTTGAATAACGAGTCTTCACAACTTCAGCGTGGCTTAAAGAACCGTCATATTCAGTTGATCGCCATGGGCGGTGCAATTGGCACAGGCTTATTCTTAGGTTCCGCACAGGTGATCCAATCTGCGGGTCCTTCTATTATTTTAGGCTATGCCATTGGGGGCCTGATTGCATTTTTAATCATGCGTCAATTGGGTGAGATGATTGTTCATGAACCTGTCGCAGGTTCATTCAGCCATTTTGCTTATAAATACTGGGGGAAATTTCCCGGTTTCCTTGCGGGTTGGAACTACTGGATTTTGTATATCCTGGTAGCCATGACCGAACTTACCGCAGTTGCGAAATATATCAACTACTGGTGGCCGCATATTCCAGCCTGGGCATCGGTACTGTTTTTCTTTATCGTGATTACACTGGTCAACCTCGGCAATGTGAAATTCTACGGTGAATCAGAATTCTGGCTTTCCATCATTAAAGTGACTGCGGTCATCTCGATGATTGTCTTCGGCCTGTATCTGATCCTGACTGCTGATGCTTCTTCAGGCGCATCTTTTAGCAATCTTTGGACCGCGGGCGGTTTCTTCCCGAATGGTTTTGAAGGTCTATTCTACATGCTGGCCTTCCTGATGTTTGCCTTCGGTGGTATTGAACTGATCGGCATGGCGGCTGCAGAAGCTGAAAATCCGGAAAAAACCATTCCGAAAGCCATTAATCAGGTGGTTTTCCGTATTCTGATTTTCTATGTCGGTGCTTTGACGATTCTGTTGTCACTCGTGCCTTGGAATCAGCTTGAACTTGGTGGTCTGGACAAAAGTCCGTTCGTGATGATTTTCAGCCAGCTTGGCATTGACTGGGCAGCACACTTACTGAACTTTATTATCCTGACAGCAGCATTGTCTGTGTATAACAGTGGCATGTACGCCAACAGCCGTATGCTCTATGGTCTGGCTCAGCAAGGAAATGCACCTAAAGTCTTCATGAAAGTGAATAAACAAGGTACGCCAATTCCTGCTGTATTGTTCTCTGCCGTGCTGATTTTCGGCTGTGTGCTACTCAACTACTTCGTGCCTGAAGATGCCTTAAGCCATCTGATTTACATCGTAGTCGGTGCATTGGTATTGAACTGGGCCATGATTACCCTGACCCATCTTAAGTTTATTCAGAGCATGAAAAAGCTGGGACAGAAGACTTCTTTCCCTGCGCTATGGTCTCCGGCGGGCAATATTCTGGTTCTTGGTTTTATTCTTACGATTCTTTACATCATGTGGACGCAAGGATTCCAGGAATCTATTTTGATGATCCCGCTTTGGATTGTGGTCATGTTCGGTCTGTTTAAGTTACTTAAGCCTAAAAATACCTAGACAACTCCTGTAGCTATGAGTCCTTAAAAGTTATTGCTTCGGCAATAACTTTTTTTTGTATTTTTTACAGTACAATAGCCTTCTTTTCGCGCCCTTAGCTTAACTGGATAGAGCAGTTGCCTCCTAAGCGACCGACGTGGGTTCGAGTCCCGCAGGGCGCACCATCCTTTCAAAATGTGATCTATACTTCAAAAAATTAGCGTTAATCTTCATATTTTTAGAATATTTTTTATACAAAAAATCATTTTTTCTTCATTATTTTATTTCTTTTACTTTCAAATACTTATTTCAAAATGAGGCTATTTTTTGGTGTAAAAACTCTATTTTGATGCTTTTTTAGACTAATTAGTTTTTTCTAGAGCATTTACTCTTATTTTAATTGTGCTATTTTTGTCACATGGAGTAACAAATGATTGCGGATAAATACCCGAAATCTCCAAGAATTCAATAAGTGCAAACAACAACGCTAGATATAAATTTGTACCTCAAGGAAAGACGTAAATGAAATTAAAAACATTAACTACTGCAATGATTCTTGCAACTGTACCTATGACAGGCGCATTTGCAGCAGCACTAGATCGTTCAGGCCAATCTATTGCAGCCTTCCTACAACCTGGTAACTATTTTGAAGCAGGTATTTCTGTTTTAGATCCATCTGTATCTGGTAAAGCTAATGCAGGTTATACACCTAACGCTGCTATTCCTGCAGCTTTAGCTGGTCTTGAGAATACCTCTCTATCAGACATGGGCGAAGATTATTACTTCCCAAGTGCAGCATTAAAGTTTCAAGTAGCTGATAAATTATCAGTGGGTCTTTTATACGATCAACCTTTTGGTGCTGATGCAGCCTATTCAGTTGGTGATGCTGGAGCAAACCCAGCATTAGCAGGCTTGGGGCTTCCAGCTGCATTATTTGCTGGACAGGGCTTATTGCATGATGGCCAAGAAGCAACTGAAGTAGAAGTTACAACCGAAAATTTAACGTTCCTATTAGGTTTCCAACCAACTGAAAACTGGAATCTATATGGTGGTGCGGTATACCAGACCGTTAAAGGGAATGTTCAACTACGTGGTACCGCATACGGTTCTACTATTGCATTAGGCCAATATAATGCAGATATGAAGAAAGATTCTGCAGTAGGCTGGATTGCAGGTTTAGCTTACCAAATTCCTGAAATCGCATTAAAAGCATCTTTAACGTATCGCTCTGAAATTGATCACGAAGCAGCAACGAATGAATATGGTACAAGCTTAATTTTAACTGGTTTAGTTCCTGGACCAGGTGCGGTATATAACGAAAACACTACTACCAAAATTACAACTCCACAATCTGTAAACCTTGATTTCCAAACTGGTATCATGGCTGACACAGTCGCTTTTGCTAATGTGCGCTGGGTAAACTGGGAAGATTTTTCAATTCGTCCTGAACAGTTTGGTACAGTTTCAGAAGCTTTAGGTGCCGCAGGCTTAACCCCAGATAATCCAAATGGTTTTGACTTAGTGGGTTATACAGATGATCAATGGTCAGCTACTGTAGGTGTAGGCCGTAAATTTAATGAAAAATGGGCAGGTAATGTCTCTGTAGGTTGGGATTCAGGTGCAGGCAACCCTGTTTCAACTTTAGGTCCAACTGAAGGTTACTGGAACGTTGGCCTAGGTCTACAATTCTCACCTGCTGCAAACTACTTTATCGCTGGTGGTGTGAAGTACTTCTGGTTAGGTGATGCTAAAGCTCAACCTGCATCAATGTTTGGTACAGGAAACTCTGTGGCACAATTTGAAGATAACCATGCTTTAGGTTATGGCTTAAAAATGGGCTATCGCTTCTAATTCCTGTTAGTTAATAAAAACCACCTTCGGGTGGTTTTTATTGTCTCATTTATATTTTTATACACCCGTATACTATTCGATGCTTTTATCACCAATCAAATTTTGCCTAAATTTTGTTTTTAATATATTTTGATAAAAATTATTATTTGTTTATTTTCATTAAGTTAATCAAAAAAATATAGTATAAATACTCTAAGCAATCATTTTTTATAACCGCCATAGTTAATTTCTTGGACGAAGTGGAGCATTTACTCTTTTTAAATTTGTGTTACTTTTCCACAACTTTTATTAATATTTATGCAACATTGTCAAGGATGAGCCATGAAGCTTAAGCCAATCTCTATCGCTATTCTTCTTTCTAGCCTGCCTACTTCTCTCGTGTTCGCTGCCGGTTTAGACCGTTCAGGCCAGTCTATTCAGGCTTTTTTACAACCTGGTAACTATGCAGAAGCAGGAATTTCTGTTCTTGATCCAACTGTGAAAGGGACATCTAAAGTATCTGCTTTTGAAGGTGAAAAAATTAACGACATGGGGGAAGATTACTATTTCCCCTCTGCTGCAATTAAAGTTCAAGCAACAGACAAAATTTCTTTAGGCTTGATCTATGATCAACCTTTTGGAGCAGATGCAACATACGCTGAAACTGCTGGTTCTTTTGGTAATGGTGTAGAAGGTACATCAGTTGATGTTGACACACATAATTTAACTGCCCTCATTGGTTATCAACCTACAGAAAACTGGAATTTCTATGCTGGTCCAGTGTGGCAAACTGTTGAGGCTGATATTAAATTACGGGGGGGTGCTTATTCTTTATTAAGTGGCTATAACATTCAGCTTAAACAAGAAGAAGCCTTTGGATGGCTTGCTGGATTTGCTTATCAAATTCCTGAAATTGCATTAAAAGCTTCTGTTACCTATCGTTCAGAAATTAAGCATAAAGCAAAATCTTCTGAACAGTCTGATTTAGCTCTTTTAGGACAACAACTTCCTGATGCAGGTCATCCTTTAAGTCCAGCAAAACCATTATTGGCGACTT
The DNA here is from genome assembly GCF_056724605.1 of Prolinoborus fasciculus. The sequence continues at coordinate 26,080 of NZ_JBWZQN010000028.1, forward strand.
TAGGTGAAAGAGAAAGTACTGTAGAGGCGGTTACACCTCAGTCGGTAAATATTGATCTGCAATCAGGTGTCGCTCAAAATACTATTGCTTTTGCAAATCTTCGTTGGGTTCATTGGGATCAATTTGCTGTAACACCATCTTTACTCGCTCAAGCTTCAGCCTTGGCAAAAGGAAAAGCACAAAATCTGATCGATTACTCTAATGATCAATGGTCAGCAACAGTCGGTGTAGGTCGCAAATTCAATAATAAATGGTCAGGTTCAGCTTCTGTAGGTTATGACTCAGGTGCAGGCAACCCTGTAACGACTTTAGGTCCAACTGAAGGTTACTGGAATGTAGGCTTAGGTGCTCAATATAGCCCTGCTGAGAATTACTTTATTCAGGCTGGCGTAAAATATTTCTGGTTAGGCGATGCCCAAGCACAAACTGGCGGTACTATTGTAGGTGATTTTGAAGACAACCATGCCATGGGTTATGGCCTAAAAATCGGCTACCGTTTCTAAGCAATAAAGAGTTTTACTCTAATAAAAAAAGGCACCCTTTGGTGCCTTTTTTTAATTTCAAACTTAAAAATTAAGCTGGAATATTACGTACCGATGCATTACGGATTGCTTCTTTCAATGCGTCATAACCATAAATTGGCGGGAATTGCGGGAATTCTGCAATCACATTCTCTGGTGCGTCGAACAGGAAGCCATGATCTGCTTCACCCAGCATTGTCGTATCGTTATATGAATCACCGGCTGCAATCACACGGAAATTCAGACCGTGTAATGCTTTCACTGCCTGACGCTTCTGATCTGGCTGGCGAAGTTTATAAGCAGTGATCATGCCCTCTTCATCAGTTTCCAGCTTATGACAGAAAATCGTTGGCCAGCCTAGTTGCTTCATTAAAGGATGAGCAAATTCATAGAAAGTGTCAGACAGAATAATCAGCTGAAAATGAGTACTTACCCATTCTACAAATTCCTTGGCGCCTTCAAATGGCCCCATATCCGCAATCACAGCCTGGATATCATTTAGACCCAAACCATGCTGTTTTAAAATATTCAAACGCTGGGTCATCAACACATCATAGTCAGGAATATCACGTGTCGTTGCTTCGAGCTCTTTAATACCTGTTTTTTTAGCAAAATTGATCCAGATTTCTGGAACCAAAACGCCCTCTAGATCTAGACATACGACTTCCATGAAGCATCCCCTCAGTTGTATTGAAAAAATTTTGCCCTATCATAGCTGAAGAAAAAGATTTTGCACTGTTCTTTTTTAAATCTGTTTTTTTCATAAGTATTTATTTTTTAGTGATAAGTAGCTTTGGGCATTTCTATTAAAATAGAATAAATCTGAAATAAATTCATATAGGCCACGTCATTTCCAAGCCTATGTCGCCAGGACTCATATGACCAAAATCCCCACTATTGCTATGGTAGATGCGCTCGCATCTGAATATGCAGATAAATCACCAAGTGAAATTTTAGCGCTTGCTCTCGACCAGGAAGGCGAAATTGCCATTTCATTTTCCGGTGCAGAAGATGTCGTACTGATTGATATGGCATCCAATTTAGGTAAACCTTTCCGGGTATTTAGCCTGGATACAGGGCGTCTGCATGCTGAGACTTATCAATTTATTGAAAAGGTTCGTCAGCACTATAATATTGATATCGAAATCTGCTTCCCGGAAACAGAGGAGATTCAACAACTGACGACTGAAAAAGGTTTGTTCAGTTTTTACCGTGACGGCCATCAGGAATGTTGCGGAATCCGCAAGGTGCAACCTTTACGCAAAAAACTGGCAACTTTAGATGGCTGGATTACCGGTCAGCGTAAAGACCAAAGCCCGGGAACACGGAATGACATTCCGGTGGTTCAATCTGATGAAGGTTTTTCTGGTCCAGGCAAACAGCTGATTAAATATAATCCCCTTGCCAACTGGTCTAGTGCAGATGTGTGGAATTATATCCGAATGATGGAAATTCCATACAACCCACTACATGAAAAAGGTTTTATCTCCATTGGCTGTGAACCTTGTACCCGTCCTGTGCTGCCAAATCAGCATGAACGTGAAGGACGCTGGTGGTGGGAAGAAGCCACCCATAAAGAATGTGGCTTGCATGCCGGGAACTTGAAAAAATAATCTTAAAAAACCATCCGTTCGTCGGGTGGTTTTTTTGTGAACCAATCGGCTACAGAAAAATCAGTACCTTTATGCGACAAAATCGCTATACTTTGTAATGTGATACCAATAATTCTAACAAGGTTGCTTATACATGAGCAGCTGAAGAAAATGCAGTGAGGCAATCTACGCTATGCGTCCATTACATCCGATTGACTTTATTTTTTTGTCTTTAGAGAAACGGCAGCAGCCTATGCATGTAGGCGGGTTATTTTTGTTTCAAATTCCTGACAATGCACCAGCCTCTTTTATCCGGGATCTGGTGACTGATATTCGCAATTCCAAATCCTCACCGATTCCTCCATTTAATAACTATTTAAACGGTTTATTTTGGGATGAAGATGAAGAGTTTGATTTAGATCATCATTTTCGTCATATTGCCTTACCGAAACCTGGGCGTATCCGCGAGCTGCTGACTTATATTTCCCAAGAACACAGCGCACTGATTGACCGCGCTAAACCTTTATGGACCTGTCATATTATTGAAGGCATTGAAGGCAACCGTTTTGCCATGTACTTCAAGATTCACCATGCCATGGTGGATGGAATCGCTGGCATGCGTCTGGTCGAAAAATCACTTTCATTTGACCCCCATGCCAAGAGTATTGTACCGCCATGGTGTGTGGAAGGGCCACGTGCCAAACGCCTTAAAGCACCTAAAGTTAACAGGTTTAAAAATGTCCTGCAGACCATTAAGGGGCAACTGGAATGTGCGCCACGAGTTGCTTATGAACTGTCGCAAACTGTCATGAAGGATATGGGACGTAATCCCGATTATGTGTCCAGCTTCCAGGCACCAAGCAGTATTCTGAATCAACGCGTCAGTGCTTCACGTCGCTTTGCCGCACAGTCTTTCGAATTTTCACGTTTACGTCATATTTCCAAAGCGTTGGGCGTGACCATTAATGATATCGTACTGGCCATTTGTTCAGGTGCATTACGTGAATATTTATTATCGCAAAATGCCTTACCGAAAAAACCGTTAATCGCCATGGTTCCAGCTTCGGTTCGTAGTGACGATTCAGATATATCCAACCGTATTACCATGATTCTGGCCAATCTGGGCACACATAAAGAAGATCCGCTGGAACGTCTCAAGATCGTACGCCGTAGTGTACTGAGTGCCAAAGAGCGCTTTAAACGTATGAATGCCAATCAAATCTTGAACTATAGCGCCTTTGTCTATGGTGCCGCAGGTCTGAATATTGCATCCGGTTTAATGCCGACACGTCAGGCATTTAACGTGATTATTTCCAATGTACCTGGACCACAAGAGCCCCTTTACTGGAATGGTGCACGTCTTGAAGCACTTTATCCGGCTTCTATCGTACTGGATGGTCAGGCCTTGAATATCACCATGACCAGCTATCTAGACAAACTGGAAGTCGGCTTAACTGCATGTCGTAATGCCCTGCCGAAAATGCAGAACTTGCTGACACATCTGGAAGAAGAAATTCAACGTTTTGAACTTATTGTAGATGGCGAACCTGTCCCAAAGTTACGGGCGGTAAGCTAGCCGCGGATGAATAAATAAGATAGATGGACTGCCAAAGATGCTGATCATTTTTGCCAGTCTTAGAGCACAGAATAAAGGGACCGATCTGGTCCCTTTTCTTTATTTTTGGAAATCTTTTTAAATTATTTTAGAAATTTTGGATGACTTCTCTATTTAAACGTCTATCCAAATCACTTTTTGATAAGTTAGAAACAATGCACAAATGCAATCAGCTTTTAATGGTACGGCACTGTTGTAATAATTGATGGCAGACATTACGGATCATGCTCGCGGTAATCTGAACTTCATTACCGCGCTCATCGACGATATATCCCGCATGTACAGTCTTTGGTTCTAATACGTGTTTTAGGCCTTTATGGATTACTGCTTTACTCATACTCATCACACACTCCTTTTGCTAAGCCTGAAACTGGGAGAAACGGCTTTGGCTAATTCATGTATCTAGTATTGTAAATAAAGGCCCGATTGTAAAATTTCAGATGTAACAAGTGTTTAACGATATTCTGTTACAATTTCAGCTGAGAATGATATCGTATTGCTCTTGCGTATACAGATTTTCTACTTGGAACTTAATCACGCGATTAATGAAATGTTCTAGATCAGCGACTGCAGGCGCTTCTGCTGTTAATAGACGATCAATAACAGCCGGATGCGCAACGACAGTAAAGCCACTCTGTGACTCATAAGCACGAGCATAACGCAGAATCTCCCTGAATATTTCGTAACATACTGACTCGGCTGTTTTGACATAACCGCGTCCTTGACAGGTCGGACAAGACTCGCACAGCAGATGTTCCAGCGACTCACGGGTGCGTTTCCGGGTCATTTCCACCAAGCCCAGTTCTGATACCTGAGTAATCTTGGTCTTGGCGTGGTCACGTTCTAACATGCGCTCAAACTGTTTCATCACTTCTTCACGATGCTGCGCTTCCTGCATATCAATGAAGTCGATGATAATAATGCCGCCCAGATTACGCAGCCGTAACTGACGCGCGATAACATCCGTCGCTTCCATATTGGTTTTAAAAACCGTATCTTCCAGCGAACGTCCACCAACATAAGAACCGGTATTGACATCAATTGTGGCCATGGCTTCCGTCTGGTCAATCATCAGATAGCCGCCGGACTTCAATGCGACACGAGTTTGCAATGCCTTTTGCAGGTCTTCTTCGACATTATACAAGTCAAAAATTGGCCGTTCACCCGGATAATGCAGCAAACGGTCTTTCATGTTCGGAACAAATTCTTCGACAAATTCCTGCAACTTGGCATGAATTTCACGTGAATCTACGTAAATTTTGGCAGTTTCTTCATTGGCCAGATCACGAATCACCCGCTGCGGTAAAGGCAATTCTTCAAAGATCAAGGACGGCACTGCAATAATCTTTTGCTTGCGCTGGATGTATTCCCAAAGCTTGGCCAGATAAGCCATATCCTGTGCGATGGCTTCTTCTTCAATGCCTTCTGCCGCAGTACGAACAATCACTGAACCCGGCAGCTTATGTTCTGCCTGAATCCGCTCAATGATGGAACGCAAGCGATTGCGCTCTTCCTCGGATTCAATCCGTTGCGATACACCAATATGATTGCCATATGGCATCAACACTAAATAACGCGAAGGAATAGAGAGATCGGTAGATAGCCGCGCACCCTTGGTGCCGAGCATATCCTTCATCACCTGAACCGTGAGGACTTGTCCCGGTTGAAGCAGCTCAAAAACATTAGGCGTGGGTTGATTGCGTGGCCAGACCATATCATTGATATGTAAAAACGCAGTGCGAGAGAGTCCGATATCTACGAAAGCAGCCTGCATGCCGGGCAAGACCCGCACCACTTTTCCTTTATAGACATTCCCTACCAGACCACGCTTGGCCGTACGCTCGACAAACAGTTCATTGACCGTGCCGTTTTCAATCAACGCGACCCGACATTCCATCGGCGTGACGTTAATCAACAACTCGTCAGACATAAATACACTCAAAACATTATAAGAATTCTTTTTCAGCAGTTAATTTAGTGCCTTAACCGTCTGTAATAACTGTACTGTTTCATATAAGGGCAAGCCCACCACATTGGAATAACTGCCCTGTATTTTTGGAATATAACGTGCTGCAATTCCTTGAATCGCATAAGCCCCGGCTTTACCCAGTGGCTCACCTGTCGCCCAGTAACTTTCCATATCTGCGGCGCTCAGGATTTGAAATTCGACCTGTGTGCGTACCACTATACTGTATTTTTCATGCTTTGTACGAACACAGACACCGCTATAGACATCATGCCACCGACCGGAGATTTTTGTCCACATTTCAATCGCATGTTGTTTGGATTCAGGCTTACCCAGAATCTCCTGATCCACCCCCAGACTGGTATCCGCAGCAATGATGATGGCATCTGGATAATACTCAGCCACGGCATCTGCTTTGGCTCGTGCCAGACGTTCAACATAGGCTGCGACCGACTCGCCTGCTTGTACCGATTCGTCAATTTCTGGGCTGTAAATATCGAAGCTCAGCCCGAGTTGCTGTAACAACTCGCGGCGCCGGGGTGAGCTCGAAGCAAGAATTATACGCGCCATTTTTTGAGCACATAATAAATAGCAGGCCAAACCAGAATACTGGTCAGCATCGGAATCCAGTGCCTTGCATAAGAAAATTGCACGCCAGCCACAATCTGGGAAAAAAAGATCATTAGCAGATGCGCGACAATCGCCAGCCCCATAATCACCCAGAGATTATTAAAGGTCAGGATACGGCGCTCACGGGTTAGAAAGCGGGCTAAAAAGGCAATAATGATAAAGCTCAGCGCATTCAGACCCAAAGGTGCATCCAGCAGCAGATCAATAAAAATACCGGTACCAAAGGCAAACCAGATCCCGCACCAGGTCGGCTGGCACAGCACCCAGAAAAGCATAATCATCAGCATAAACAGCGGACGCCAGCCCGAGAGATTATAGGAAAGTGGATAGACCATTAAAATGGAGGCCACAATCACCGAAATGACGATAGCCATTAAAGGATCACGATGCTTTCTGGATTTCATCTTAGCGATTGACATGCGGTTGCTCCATCGCTAATGAATCGGAAAATAACACCACGACATGATGTCCACCGGCGAGTTGAGCCGCAGGCGTCACATCAATCTGGGCAAATTCACCAGAATTATGCCGTTGTACTTTAGATACCTGCCCCACCAGATAACCTGCCGGAAAATGTTGTCCCAAGCCCGAACTATAGACTTTTTCACCGACCTTAATATTGGCGCTGGTCGGTACATATTCCATTTTTAAACGTCCCAGATCACCCGTACCCGAGACAATGGCACGCATCCCAGTATGTTCCAGGCGCACTGACAGTGAATGTTCTTTATCAGACAACAGCATGACCCGACTACTATGCGGATAGACATTGATAATCTGCCCCATGATACCCTTGTCATCCAGTACCGTTTGCCCGACTTTCAGCTCGTTATTCGAACCCCGGTTGATCACGATAATATGCCGTAATGGATCGGCATCGGTACCAATCACTTCGGCAATTTCAATACGCCCATCAATGATCAGCGGCGTGTCCAATAGACCGCGCAAACGTGTATTTTCAGCAGAAAGTTCAGAGATTTTTTGTAAGCGTACCTGTGCCTGTAACAGCTCGGCCTGCATCGCGGTATTTTCCCGACGCAATTGAGCTTCAGACTTGGTTTGTTGATTCAACCACTCTCGCGACAATACCGGATAGCTGGCCACCGCATAAATAGGATTATAAGCAGCGTACAGGACATCCCTTGCAGGTTGAACAACATGCGGCATGCGCCAATCAAAGAAAAGCACCACCAAGCATGTTACCAATGCAATGATAAAAGAGCGAAAAGATGGCGGTTGTCGAGAAAACAGATGTGCTTGCACCCGCCGGATCCTTTTCTTAGCCTACGAATAACATGTCATGATTTGGGTTGTCGAAAAATTCGAGTACCTTGCCGCCACCACGTGTCACACAAGACAGTGGATCTTCTGCCACCACCACCGGCAGGCCAGTTTCTTTGGCAAGCAGCTTGTCCAGGTTACGCAGTAATGCACCACCACCAGTTAACACGATACCACGTTCAGCGATGTCCGAAGAAAGCTCAGGAGGGGTATGTTCTAAAGCAGATTTCACCGCAGACACGATGTTTTGTAATGGATCAGAAATCGCTTGGGTGACTTCGTCAGAATTAACCACGATTGCGCGAGGCACACCTTCTGCGAGGTTACGGCCACGAACTTCAATTTCAAGCGGTTTAGCACCTTCATCTGGCAACGCCATACCCACTTCTTTTTTGATTACTTCAGCCGTGGTTTCGCCGATCACACAGCCATGCGCTTTACGCACATAGTTAATGATCTGCTCATCAAAGACATCACCGCCGATACGTAAAGAATCTGCATAAACACAACCTTGCAGCGAGATAATCGCAATTTCAGTAGTACCACCGCCCACATCAACCACCATCGAACCACAAGCCTGCTCGACTGGCATCCCTGCACCAATCGCTGCTGCCATTGGCTCTTCGATTAAACGTACATCACGTGCGCCCGCATTAAACACGGCTTCACGAATGGCACGGCGCTCAACCAGAGTCGATTTACATGGCACGCAAACCACCACACGCGGTGCCGGAGTAAATAAACGGTTTTCATGTACTTTGCGAATAAACTGATTCAGCATGGTCTCAGTGACTTCAAAATCCGCAATCACACCATCTTTCATCGGACGGATCGCTGAGATATTGGCTGGGGTACGACCTAGCATTTGCTTCGCTTCAAGACCGACTGCCGCAACAATTTTATGTGAACCACTATGACGGATGGCTACAACCGTTGGTTCATTTAATATAATGCCTCGTCCTGGCGCATAAATAAGTGTATTTGCTGTACCTAAATCAATGGCAAGATCGGGCGAAAACAAGCCTATTAGTCGTTTTAGAATCACGGGGACGTTCTCAGTTAAACTTTATATGGACGCAAGGTCGCCACTTTAACTAAATGTGATGATTTGGACAAGTCAATCGCTTATCATAACGCATGATAATTTGAATTTTTTTAATACTGATTAGGTAATATTATGTCTACATCGGATGCACAGCATTCTGCAGATTTAAGTGCAGAAACAGTTTCAGCTATTGCCAACCTTGCAAGGTTATCTCTCAATGATACGCAATCTGCTGAATATGCTCAAAGTTTAAATAAAATTTTAGGCATGATGGAAACCCTGAAAGGCATCAATACCGACGGTATTGAACCCCTGAAAAGCCCTTTCGACCACCCTCAGCCGCTACGTGATGATGTGGTTACCGAAACCAATCATCGTGAGCAATACCAAGCAGTTGCACCAGCTGTTCAGGATGGCTTGTACCTCGTACCGCGCGTGATTGAGTAATTACTACCCAGTTCATTCTTTTTATTAAATTAAACGTAAAGAATTATTTCTCATGACAGATTTACATCGCTTATCCATTCGTGAACTTAGTGAAGGTCTGGCAAATGCCCAGTTTTCATCTCGCGAATTGACTGAACACTACTTAAAGCGCATCGCAAAAATTGATGTACAGGTCAAGGCTTATGTGACGGTAACTGCTGAACAGGCATTAGCTGAAGCTGATGCTGCCGATGCTGCAATCAAAGCTGGCAATGCCTCTGCCCTGACTGGTGTGCCAGTTGCCCACAAAGACATTTTCTGTACCCAAGGCATCAAGACCACTGCCGGTTCAAAAATGCTGGACAATTTTATCTCTCCTTACGATGCAACCGTAGTAGCGAAAGGCAAAGCTGCGGGCCTGGTCACTTTAGGTAAAGTGAACATGGACGAATTCGCGATGGGTTCAACCTCTGAGAACTCATATTGCGGCGCAACGGCTAACCCTTGGAACCTGGGTCATGTCCCTGGCGGCTCTTCTGGTGGCTCTGCAGCAGCTGTGGCAGCGGATTTAGCACCATTTGCAACTGGTACTGATACCGGTGGTTCTATTCGCCAACCTGCGTCATTCTGTGGCCTCACCGGCCTTAAACCGACCTATGGCCGTGTATCGCGTTTCGGTATGATTGCTTATGCCTCATCACTGGATCAAGGCGGTCCGATGGCGCGTTCGGCGGAAGACTGTGCTTACCTGATGAATGTGATGGCAGGTCATGATGCCAAGGATTCAACCTCAATGGACAAAGACGTTGATGACTATGTGGCAAATCTGAACGCTACCTCAGTAAAAGGTTTGCGTATTGGTATTCCAAAGCAATATTTCAATGTGGAAGGTCTGGATGCAGACGTAAAAGCACGTGTCGAAGAATCACTTAAAAAGTTAGAAGAGATGGGCGCTACGCTTGTTGAGATCGACCTCAACATGACTGAAAGCTATGTTCCGACTTATTACCTGATCGCACCTGCCGAAGCTTCTTCGAACCTATCACGTTTTGATGGCGTACGTTATGGCTATCGCGCAGAAAATCCTGTGGACCTGATGGACCTGTACAAGCGTTCACGTTCAGAAGGTTTTGGTGCAGAAGTGCAACGCCGTATCCTGATTGGTACGTATGCCCTGTCTGCAGGTTATTACGATGCTTACTATGTAAAAGCACAGAAAGTACGTCGCCTGATCCAGCAAGATTTCCTTAAAGCATTTGAATCGGTCGATGTCATTGCAGCACCTTCTGCGCCAACGACTGCCTATAAAATTGGTGCAGATTTAACGCCAGTTGAAATGTACCTGGGCGATATTTATACGCTTGCGGTAAATCTGGCAGGTCTTCCTGCGATTAACGCGCCTGTCGGTTTTGACCAAAATAACTTGCCAGTTGGCTTACAGCTGATTGGTAATTACTGGTCAGAATCTCAATTGTTGTCTGTGGTACACCAGTATCAACAGGCCACCGATTGGCATACAAAACGCGCTGCAATTGCTGAGGAGAACGCATAATGGCTCAAGCTCAAAAATCGGCTAAACCAAAATCCAACCTGATTGATGGTTGGGAAGTCGTTATTGGTATCGAGATTCACACTCAGCTTGCCACCAATACCAAAATTTTTTCAGGTTCATCGACTGTTTTCGGTAATGATCCAAACACGCAAGCCAGCCTGGTTGATTTGGCTATGCCGGGCGTATTACCGGTATTAAACAAAGAAGTGGTTGATCTTGCGATTCGCTTTGGTTTGGGCATCGATGCTTACATCGATCAGGCGTCTGTATTTGCGCGTAAAAACTACTTCTATCCGGACTCTCCAAAAGGCTACCAGATCAGCCAGATGGACAACCCGATTGTGGGCTTGGGTCATATCGACATCCAGCTTGAAGATGGCACGGTTAAACGCATTGGCGTAACCCGTGCGCATCTCGAAGAAGATGCGGGTAAATCGATTCATGATCAGTTCGAAGGTATGTCAGGCATCGACTTGAACCGTGCTGGTACGCCGCTGCTTGAAATCGTTTCTGAACCGGATATGCGTTCGGTTGAAGAAGCGGTTGCTTATATCAAGGCAATTCACACTTTAGTGCGCTGGTTAGGTATTTCTGACGGTAACATGGCGGAGGGTTCGTTCCGCTGTGACTGTAATGTATCTTTACGTCGTCCGGGTCAACCGTTTGGTACACGTTGTGAATTGAAAAACCTGAACTCATTCCGTTTCATTGAACAAGCGATCAATGTTGAAATTGAACGTCAAATGGAAATTCTGGACTGGGATGGCACCATTGATCAGGAAACGCGTCTGTTCGACCCTGTAAAGATGGAAACGCGTTCAATGCGTTCTAAAGAAGAAGCGAACGATTACCGCTACTTCCCTGACCCAGACTTGTTGCCTGTGGTGATTGCTGATGAGCAAATCGAAGCCATTAAAGCAACCATGCCTGAGCTTCCTGCTGCACGCCGTGCACGTTTCGTGGCGGACTTTGGTGTGACTGAGTACGATGCACACGTTTTAACGCTTACACGTGAAATGTCAGAGTTTTACGAAGAAGTTGTCGCTGCTGCTGGCGGCGCTGCACAAGGTAAAGTGTCTGCAAACTGGGTGATGGGCGAATTCTCAGGGGCGCTAAACAAAGCAGGCTTAGATTTGGCGGATTCTCCTGTATCTGCGGAAAAACTTGGCGGTATGATCGCGCGTATTGTGGATAACACGATTAACGGTAAAATCGCGAAGCAAGTATTCGGCTTTATGTGGGACGAAGGCAAATCTGCGGACGAAATTATTGCGGAAAAAGGCTTGAAACAGGAAACTGATACAGGCGCAATTGAAGCGATTATTAAGGAAGTGCTTGCTGCCAACGAGAAGATGGTTGAGGAATATAAGTCTGGTAAAGAGAAAGCCTTTAACGGTCTTGTGGGTCAAGTAATGAAAGCTGCAAAAGGTAAAGCCAACCCTGCACAAGTCAATGAATTAATGAAGAAATTGATTGGTTGATAATTGACTAATTAGTTATTTTCATGAGATAAAAACCTCGCTTAGTGCGGGGTTTTTATAATTTCAAGGATTATCTTTATAAATGAGTTTTTTCAATATATTACAAGTTAGCAATGAACATCAAATTACTCAGAATGATGAAATATATCAAATTAATTTTCATTCGAGTCGTTTCCTAGAATATACAGATGAAGATATTCGTATTTTATATAAAACATTAACCCAAGAAAAATTAGATTTACTCAAAAAATACCCTGCTCTAGTTACTATGGAGCGTTTTGAAAAAGAAATTTCATTAGGTAAAATTTTAAACATTACATATTATTCTGAAGAACAAAATATAGTTGTTGAATTTAATAAATTACATTCTATAAATATTCAAACTAGAGAAGATATCACATACACAGATGAAGATACTAAGGAAACTTGGAAACAAAAAAATAAGGATTTTGATTTTTATTTAAACACAATTAAAGAATATTTAAAATTTGAAGGATTAGAAGAATATAGAAATCATTGGGCTTTAAAATCAGGAGATATCTTTGCTCTATCAGCGAATAATCCCCATTTCCAAATATTCAACAACAGCACTTACATAAATTTATTTCCCACCTATAATGACCCTCTTCCATTACCTCAATATATCTCTCGGCAGAGTAAAACTTGAAGTGCGACATAAACCACCTAATTAATTTAAAGGGTTTATGGAGTATATAAAATTGTCATACCATCATCTTAACTTTGAAGATCGTACTGCATTAATGCTTGAGTCAAGAAAAGAAGGCTTTTCAGCCAGAAAATTTGCTGAACTCATTAAAAGACATCCTAGTACGATCTATCGTGAGCTTAAAAGAAATAGCATCAATGACGTTTATCAAGCTCGATATGCTTCTGATAACACGGCGAATTCAAACATGAGGTGCGACAGTTTCAAAAGCCATATGATAATCAACAAGCTGAGCAAATTTCTCTAATGGTGTAAGCCAATCTAACGCCTTTCTAGGACGAGTATTCAGTGACATGGCAAC
>NZ_JBWZQN010000029.1:0-38229 GCF_056724605.1 Prolinoborus fasciculus
AAAGTGAAGGTAGGGTTTGTTTTAATGTTAAATCTAGATTCTGAGATAAATTCATAAAAAAAGAGCGTATTTACATACGCTCTTTTTACAGCATTTTAACTTTTTTTGCTTAACTGACTGGCATTACATGCAATTGAGGGCTTTTTAATAGCAGAGCATTCATCTTCTAAAAGATTATCCCCACCACAAGGCAATTAAGCCACTGGTCACGATAAAACCGGCAATGGTACTCATCAACAATGGCGTTAAGGTTCGATCATTCAGACCATACGCCTGTCCCAACATGCCAAAAATCGTTGGCATAGGCAAAGCTGCAATTAGCGTACCGACACGGACCATTTCCTCATTTAAGTCCGTCAACTGGCTCAGCCCCAGATACATCAATAACGGCATCATGATATTGTTGGAAAATACCAGATAGAAACTTTGCAGATTGACATATTTCAGGCTCATTCCCACGATCCCGCCGCCAATAGCAAACAGGGCCAATGGTGACGCTGTCTGACCAATCAAGGCAAAGACCTGATCAAGATAGACTGGAATTTTAATCTGGAAAACTGCACAAGCCATGCCCAGCATTACCCCCATAAATAAGGGATTCTTTAGCAAAGTCAGCAGTACACTTTTCAGAATGGCGCCAAGATTCGCCTGATGTTGTGTGCCCAACGCCGCCATGACCAGCACCAGCGGAATCAGCAACACGCTTTCAATGATGACCACTAGAGAGGTATAAGTCATCGCCTGTTGCCCGATCAATAAGCTGAGCACAGCCGTACCAATCAGGCCGGTATTTGACATTGCAGCGCCCAGCGACAGCACTGCACTTTGCGAATGCGTATTCTGAAAATGACGGCGCATGATCCAGAAACCGCTGCCATAAAGCAGCAAGGTCACGCTGCTATACACGGCAAAGTATTCAAAATACCAGATTTCATGCAGGTCTTTGGAGGCAAGGGACTGAAAGAACAGCAAAGGCAAGGCCACTTTAATGACAAAAGCACCGACCGTCCCCACCTGCTCTTTGCTTAACACTTGACTCTTTACAGTCAGATAACCCAGTGCCAACAATAAAAATATGGGCACAATGACCGCAAAAATCATAATGCAGTATCCTCTTGCCAGTGATATTCCATTATAAGAATTTCTGAGACTAAAGCAGTGTTAAAAAGGCTCAAACAGGTGATTCAAACCATGCGGTGCACAGCGCAGATATTGCGGTGAAATTTTGGTTTTTTCCTCAAGTGCTGCCGCTGCATGCCAAGGCCAATGTGGATCATAAAGAATGGCACGAGCCAGTGCGATGGCATCAGCTTGACCTTTTTGCAAAATATCTTCTGCCTGCTTAGCTTCAGTAATCAAACCGACGGCAATCACGGGAATACTCACGACTTTCTTGATCGCATCTGCAAAAGGCACCTGATAATTCGGCTTCACATCGATGTTCTGTTTAGCATGTAAGCCGGCACTGGAAATATGAATATAAGCAGCACCCGCAGCTTCTAGTGCTTTGGACAATTCAATTGAAGAATCAATGGTCCAGCTATCTGGCTGATCCATCCAATCGCTGGCCGAAATACGTACTCCAATCGGATAACCTTCTGGAACCGCCGCTTTCATGGCTTGTAATACTTCCAGAGTCAGGCGAATCCGGTTCTCCAGTGAGCCGCCATACTGATCATCACGTTTATTTGAAAGTGGTGACATGAACTGATGTAGTAAATAACCATGCGCTGCATGCAGCTCAATCAGGTCAAAACCGGCATTAACTGCACGTTTGGCACTTTCTGCAAAGTCAGCAATGACCTGCTTGATTTCTGACTGGCTTAAGGCCTTAGGTGGATGCTCATCTGCCTGAAAAGGAATATCACTGGCAGAAACAGTTTGCCAGCCATGTGCTTCATCCGGCTTAAACTGACCTTTACCTGCCCATGGTTTATCTGTTGAGGCTTTACGTCCGGCATGTGCGAGTTGAATAGCAAAAGGCATCGGGGAAATGGATTTGAGTTTTTCCAGTAAGGTCTTGATCTGCATTGCCTGTTCGTCATTCCACAAGCCCAGATCGGCATAACTGATCCGGCCTTCTGGCTGTACCGCAGTCGCTTCGACAATACATAAACCTGCACCCGATAAGGCATAGTTGGCCCATTGCTGCTCGTGCCAATAGGTAATTTCCCCCTGCTCTGTTGCAGAGTACTGACACATCGGCGCAATTACGATTTTATTTTGAAGTTGCAGTGATCCAAATTGAATAGGTTGAAATAGTAATGCCACGCTGTATTTCCTCTTTTTATTGCACAGTTTCACTCTAGAAATAAAAACAGGCTCCCAAGAGCCTGTTTAGTTATAACGTGAACGATCAAACTTTAGAAGATGATTCGTGTAGTCAAACCGAGTACCAGTGCATCATCCACATTGTTGCTTGAACCTGGATTAATGACATATTGCAGGTTTGGACGCAGCATTAGCCACTTTGTTGCGTTATAGCTATAGTTCAGTTCAATATTGTATTCTGCACTCGCATCAAAATTCAGATTCTTGATCCGGTCATTAATATGTACACGATTGACCGCCAGACCTAAAATATCATTCGGCTGGCTGTCCGCAAGACCGATATATTTCACACCGATTTGTTGTGAATTATCCACTTTATTGGTATCGCGGTCATGCCAAGTAAAGTTGGCAAATGAATGCAAACCCTGACGGCCCTGACCTGTAGACGTTAACTGTTGCTCTACAGCTAACCAACCAGCAAAGGTACGGTTTTTGGCATCAGTAGGATTGGCAATATCTTTTTGGTTGGCAACATCATCGGCCGTATTGTACATCCCGCCGACACGGTAGCTGCCTGGCAGGCCATTCACCAATGATTTCGGTGTCCAGATTACTTCTGCCGGAATTGTCACGCCATCTGCATGGTCGGTATCCAGACTCCAGCCCTGACCTTCTTTAGCGCCATTACCATTATCTGGATTAAACTCATACACACCGACTTGTACCGCAAGTTCAGGATTGAGTTGCTGCTTCACGCGCGCACCCCATTGTGCTACAGGCGTATTCATCCAGATATTGCCCTGCCATTTACCCATCTGTGCAGCACAAAATGCCGTACTGGCAAAATCACAAGCCATGACATTAAAGTCCATACCCAGACCAAGACGACCCGCCTTAATACTGAGCCCTTGGTCTTTATAATTCTTTTCAATAGACAGCTCGCTCAGACGGCTATCCTGATTACCACGCCCAAAAGTGCCTTGTACATTGGCTAGCTGAGGTGCACTAAGATCCTGCAAGTCACGAACAGAGGTACTTTGACCCTGACGTGCACTCATCACGGCACGTACAGTGACACCATTCCATCCTGTCAGCTTTTCCATATCCAGCTGAGTACCCAGCCATAACTGGGCAGAAGTTAATGGATCTGCGCCCTCATTACGACCACCATCAGCAAGATAGGCAGTATCGGTTAATAGATTGGCTTCAAATTTAATTCCCTGTTGGGCCAGTTCTGTACGTTGACCATTCCAGTCCCCCAGTAAATACTGACCTTGTGGATCAAATGCAGATTCCGCCTGAGCGGTTGTCATGACAGCCATTAAAGGCAATAGAGCTAGACCTAAATATTTCATGTAAAACCTAAACATTCGGAGAGAAAAACAAGCAAGGTTTTTAAATTGCTATTAGGTACATGAATTTACATAACTTTTCATATAAATTCCCAGCATTTTTTTTATTACTCATTAAACTTTTAGTTATGCCTTAAACATAAAAATATAATTTTTATTTTAAAAATTTTAAATTATTTATATATTTTTCATTAGCTTATAATGTATTGATAATTTCCATTCGATTTCCTCCTAAGAAAATTCGCTATAAAAATATAGAAACCTAGTTTATTCTTTAAACAATTCCAGCTTAAATAAAGATGAAATACCCAGTCATTTTCCAGCGATTTCACCCAGATTAACGCTTGCAATCCCGGCCAATTCACCCAATATTAGCTGCATCTCCCTCGCCACTGATGTGTTATGCCTGAATTACCAGAAGTTGAAACCACCAAAACCAGTTTATTACCCTTATTGGAACAACGCGTAAAACGTGTTGAAGTGCGTCAGTCCAGTTTGCGCTGGCCTATCCCAGAAAATATAGAAAAACTGGTGGGGCAAAAATTACTCAAGCTCACTCGCCGTTCTAAATATATTCTGGCAGAGTTTGAACACGACACCATGCTCTGGCATTTGGGCATGTCGGGAAGTTTCCGTCTATGCGATGGCAATGAAGAATTACGCAAACATGACCATCTAATCATTCAGTTTGATGATATCGAACTGCGTTATCATGACCCTCGCCGTTTTGGTTGCATTCTTTGGCTGGATGCACAATCACAAAGCAAATTAATAGATACGCTGGGGCCAGAACCCTTAAGCGAGAACTTTAATGCCGAGTATTTATTTGAAAAATTGAAGAATAAAAATGTTGGCACCAAAGTTGCAATTATGGATAACCATGTGGTGGTGGGCGTAGGCAATATTTATGCGACCGAAAGTCTGTTTAATCTGGGGATTCATCCAGCACAACCGGCCTCGACGTTAAGCTTGGTGCAGATTGAAAAGCTAGTGCTGGAAATCAAGCGTATCTTGAAACAGGCAATTGATCTGGGTGGTTCAACCTTAAGAGACTACACCAATGCCATGGGCGAAAATGGCTATTTTCAGCAAACCCTGCTGGCTTATGGCCGTGCCGGTGAAATGTGTGTGAACTGCGAGACCACACTTGAAAATATTAAATTGGGACAACGGGCTTCAGTTTTTTGTCCTGAGTGCCAACCTTTGAAAAAGATCCAGCTCCCTGTCAAAAAAGTGGCAACTGTACGAGGGAAAAAGTCATGAAAACAGCCATTGTGCGTCATATTCTGGTCAAAGATAGAGAAACTGCTGAACAGCTTAAAAAGAAGATTTTAAGTGGCGCCGACTTTAATAAAATCGCCAAACAGTATTCAACCTGTAATTCTGCCAAACGTGGCGGTGAGCTAGGTGAAGTAAAGAAAGGTCAACTGGTTCCGGTCATTGATAAACTGGTTTTCACTGCAGCAGAACGTGTATTACATGGCCCGATCAAAAGCCAGTTTGGTTTTCATTTGGTCGAAATCAAGTTTCGGATGGATTTTTAATATTTATAAATCCCTCCCTACCTCCCTTTGTTAAAGGGAGAAGTTCCCCTTTTATAAAGGGGATTTAGGGGGATTAGAAAAATTAGACTTGAGGTGGACGCTTTTTCAATTCATCACGAATTTCACGCAATAATTCAATATCGGCTGGGGTGGTCGGAGTTTCCTCGACTGGGCCTTCTTGTTTACGTAAACGGTTCATGAACTTCACCAATAAAAATACGACCCAAGCCAAGATTAAGAAATTAATTAAAATCGTTAAAAAGTTACCGTAAGTCAGTACATTCACACCCGCCTTAGTCAAAGCATCCAGAGATTGTAAATTGTCTGGGTTTCTTCCCAAGATAAAGAATTTTTGCGTAAAATCGACGCCACCACCGGTGATCACGGTAATTAGAGGCATAATGATGTCTTTCACCAATGAATCGATGATCTTGCTAAAAGCACCACCGATAATGACACCAATCGCCAGATCCATCATGTTGCCTTTGATCGCAAACTCTTTAAATTCTTGAATAATGCTCATAACTGCTCCCATATGTTATTTTCAAGTTTTGGGTCAAATTATACCTGAATAAATACTTTTAATTTTGACTTAGTTTAATGCGTTTTAGTAAATTATGATTTAAGCATAACGTAAATATAAAAAAACCGTAATCTTCGAAAAGATTACGGTTTTTGAAAACCCGAAATAATCTAGCGATTATTTACCTGAACGGTTACGTTTACGTTCGTTTTCAGTCAAGAAACGCTTACGGATACGGATTGACTTAGGTGTTACTTCTACTAGTTCATCATCTTCAATAAACTCAAGCGCTTGCTCAAGTGTATATTCAATCGCAGGAACCAGCGTTAACGCATCATCAGTACCAGAAGCACGTACGTTGGTTAACTGTTTTGCTTTAGTCGGGTTAACTGTCATGTCGTCTGAACGAGAGTTAATACCGATGATCATACCTTCATAAACTTCTAACTGTGGTTTCGCGAATAGACGACCACGGTCTTGAAGTGTGAACAGTGCATAGCCCAGGCAAGTACCTTGAACCATAGAAATCAGTACACCGTTTTGACGTTTCGCAACAGTACCTTGCTTCATTGGACCGTAGTGCGAGAAGCTAGACGTCATGATCCCTGTACCAGAAGTCATGGTCAGGAATTCAGAACGGAAACCAATCAGACCGCGTGAAGGAACAGTTGCCTCAATACGGATACGGCCTTTACCGTCAACTTCCATATTGGTCATTTCGCCTTTACGATGACCCATTTGTTCCATTACAGCGCCTTGGTGCTGTTCTTCAACGTCAAAAGTAACGTTTTCGTATGGCTCTTGTTTTTCACCATCAATTTCTTTAATGATTACCTGTGGACGAGATACGCCCATTTCGAAACCTTCACGACGCATGTTTTCAATAAGAACTGAAAGGTGAAGTTCACCACGACCAGATACTTTGAAACGGTCTGGACTATCAGTATCTTCAACACGTAATGCTACGTTGTGAATCAATTCGCGGTCTAGACGTTCACGGATATTACGTGAAGTTACGAACTTACCTTCTTTACCAGCAAACGGTGAGTTGTTTACCTGGAATGTCATCGATACTGTAGGTTCATCTACAGACAATGGAGGTAAAGCTTCAACATTTTTCGGATCACAGATGGTGTCAGAAATGTTGAGTGCATCGATACCCGTTACACAAACGATATCGCCTGCAGAAGCTTCTTCAACGTCAACGCGATCTAGACCATGATAACCCATGATTTTTAAGATACGGCCGTTACGTGTTTTGCCATCTTTATCGATTACAGTTACTTGTGTGTTTAATTTCACTGAACCGCGCTGGATACGACCAATACCGATAACGCCTACGAAGCTGTTATAGTCAAGTGAAGATACCTGCATTTGGAATGGACCATCAACATCAACTGCTGGTGGTTCAACGATGTCTACGATCGTTTGGAACAACGGAGTCATGTCTTCAGCAAGTTCTTCTGGAGAAGGACCAGCAACACCACGAAGGCCTGAAGCATAAACAACTGGGAAGTCTAACTGTTCGTCAGAAGCACCCAAGTTATCGAACAGATCAAATACTTGGTCAATTACCCAGTCTGGACGCGCGCTTGGCTTGTCGACTTTGTTAATAATCACGATTGGTTTCAAACCACGTGCGAACGCTTTTTGCGTTACGAAACGAGTTTGTGGCATTGGGCCTTCTTGTGAGTCTACAAGAAGAAGTACGCAGTCAACCATCGACATTACACGTTCAACTTCACCACCGAAATCGGCGTGTCCCGGGGTGTCCACGATGTTAATGCGGTATTCAGTATTGGTACGTTCATCTAACCATTTGATTGCAGTGTTTTTTGCAAGAATGGTAATACCACGTTCGCTTTCAATAGCGCCAGAATCCATGACACGCTCGATCTCACCCGCGCGATCACCGAGAGCACCTGATTGTTGCAAAAGTTTGTCTACAAGAGTGGTTTTACCATGATCGACGTGCGCAATAATGGCGATGTTACGGAGAGTTTTAATATCTGACATGTAAATTCAATGCGTATGTAATTTGAGGGCAAATTATACAGAAAAATACAAAACTTTTATAGTCACTGTAACCACACTCCTCAACTTTTTTTGCTCCGTTGGGGATTTTTTGATTTTGTAAAGACGTGTAACTCGATTAGAATAGCGCCACCCAGCCTTAATTTGCATTGACACATGTCTGATTTTAATCAATCTCCTCCTTCTAAAGATCAACTCGACCTGGTATATGGTCTGGAAGATCGACCAAAACCACTGATTGCTTTTTTAGCTGCATTCCAGCACTTACTGGCAATTATTGTCCCGATTGTGACCCCTGGTCTGCTGATTTGTTTGGCGCTTGGTGTTTCCAAAGAAGACACCAACATGATTTTATCCATGTCCTTGGTGATCTCGGGCATCGCGACTTTTTTACAGTCTAAAAAAGTCGGACCTTTTGGTGCCGGTCTGCTGATTGTCCAAGGAACCAGCTTTAACTTCATCGGTCCAATTATTGGTATTGGTTCAGCTATGGTGGCTGCAGGCACACCTGTAGAAGCAGTCATGGCTTCTATTTTTGGTGTGGTGATTGCAGGTGCATTTATTGAAATGGGCGTGTCACAAATTCTGCCTTGGATCAAAAAACTGATTACCCCTTTGGTCACCGGTATTGTGGTTCTGCTGATTGGTTTAACCTTAATTAAAGAAGGTTTAATCAGCATGGGCGGTGGTTATCAGGCCATGAGCGATAAAACTTTTGCCAATGCCGACAACCTGATCATGTCTTGTACCGTCCTGGCGTTGATTATTATCCTGAACCGGATCCGGATTACCTGGGTAAAAAGCTCTGCCATTTTAATCGCCCTGATCTGTGGTTATGTTCTGGCAGGCTTTATGGGCCATCTGGATTTCTCTGGTCTGAAAGATGCACCACTGGTACAGATTCCAACCCCAATGCATTTCGGTTTAAGCTTCTCCTGGAGTCTGTTTATTCCGATGGCATTCATCTATCTGGTGACCTCTTTAGAAGCGATTGGTGATATCACTGCGACTTCAAAGCTTTCCAACCAGCCAGTTGATGGTCCAAAATGGATGCAGCGCATTAAAGGCGGTGTACTGGTAAATGGCGCGAATTCATTCCTTGCCGGTATTTTTAACACCTTCCCGAGTTCCGTATTTGCACAAAATAATGGCGTAATCCAGTTAACGGGCGTAGCAAGTCGTTATGTCGGTATCTGGATTGCTGCTTTGCTGGTTATTCTTGGTTTGCTGCCTGCAGTTGCTGGTATTATTCAGGCCGTTCCGCAAGCGGTACTGGGTGGTGCAGTGATGGTGATGTTTGGTGCAGTCGCAGCATCTGGTATTAACATTCTGTCTGGTGTCCATCTGGACCGTCGTGCCCTGCTGATTATTGCGATTTCACTGGCGCTGGGTTTAGGTGTTGCACAAGTTCCACAAATTCTTGAGCATCTTCCTGAGTTATTCCGTAATATCTTTAGCTCAGGCGTTGCTACTGGTGGTATCGCGGCCCTTATTCTTAATGTTGTACTTCCTGAAACAAAGAAGTAATTTCATGTCCAAAGAACACTGTCTAGGTCAGGCTTAGGCAGTGTTCTTTATATTGGAGAGATACCTATGGATCCTAAAAGCGAAGTTTTATTAAGACAATATGATTTTTTGTCGGGTCGCATCCTACTGATTAATGCACCAACAGATGATCTGCTCGCTGAATTCGATGCCTCTATCAATCCCGCTGTCTGGACATGGAATTTTAACGATTTTCAATATTTCCAGTCACAACAAGCAGATGTGCATTTTGGTGCAGAGATGCCTGAAGCTGAGTTTGATCAGGCGGTTATTTTTGTACCCAAGTCTAAAGAACTGTTGAATTATTTACTGCACACCGTGGCAGCGCAGCTTAAACCGGGCAGCAGTATTTTTCTGGTCGGTGAAAAGAAAGGCGGGATAGAACGCGCAGCCAAACAGTTGCAGCCTTTTGGTAAAACACTCAAACTTGACAGCGCACGTCATTGCCAACTTTGGCAATTGGTTCTAGAGCATACGGTCGAGAAAAAAGCACTTGCAGACTGGGCACAGCGCTATACCGTATCGACACCAAATGGCGACCTGAATATTTGTGCACTTCCAGGCGTATTTAGTCAAAACCGTTTGGATGTGGGAACTGCCACACTATTACCTTATTTGTCACAAGTCACCTCAGGTAAAATCGCTGACTTTGGTTGTGGTGCGGGTGTGATTAGCGCGTATCTGGCAAAGTTGAATCCGAAAAACCGGATTTTTGCCATGGATGTTGATGCCTTTGCACTGGCTTCTACACAAATGACCTTTGAAGAAAATCAGCTTACTCCTGAACAAATTGAAATCAAAGCGGTTACAGGCATTGAGGATGCACCCTTGTTCCTGCATGCGATTGTCAGTAATCCGCCTTTTCATCTGGGAATCGAGACCGATTACACGGCCAGCGAAACCTTATGTAAAACCTCGCGTCGTCATTTAAAATCGGGCGGTGAGCTTTGGATTGTGGCCAACCGTTTCTTGAACTACCCGACCCTGATTGAACAAAACTTTGGTCGCTGCACAGTAAAAGCAGATCAACAAGGCTTTAAAGTGCTCTTCGCCAGCACTCAAAAAAATGTTAAGGAATCATGATGAGCGAAACGCAAAACACGATGCAGCTGCAGCGTAAGCTGGGTGCTCGTCATCTGAATATGATCGCCATTGGTGGATCAATTGGTACAGGTCTATTCCTGGCCTCAGGTGCGACTATTGCCAACGCTGGACCAGGCGGTGCACTACTTGCCTATGTACTGATTGGGATCATGATTTATTTCCTGATGACCAGCTTGGGTGAACTTGCCACGCACAATCCGACCTCAGGTGCATTTTTCACTTACGGCACCAAATATGTCGAAGGTGGTTTTGGTTTCGCTTTAGGTTGGAATTACTGGTACAACTGGGCCATTACCGTGGCTTTTGAGCTGGTTGCCGTTCAGTTCATTATGAAATTCTGGTTTCCCGATATTCCGGGCGTGTACTGGAGCGCCATTTTCCTGGCCATTATTTTCGGGATTAATGCCCTGACAGTAAAAGGCTTTGGCGAATCCGAATTTTTCTTTTCTCTGGTGAAAGTTCTCGCGATCATTGCCTTTATCATCATCGGAATCTGGATGATCGTGAAGATCATGCTCACCCCGGGTGCGGAAGCATTTGCCAACTGGAGCATTGGTGATGCACCCTTTGTCGGTGGTTTCCAGGCATTAATTGGCGTGGCCATGATTGCCGGATTCTCTTTCCAGGGTACCGAAATGGTCGGTGTTGCGGCAGGTGAATCAAAAGATCCAAAGAAAACTATTCCGGTGGCCATCAAACAGATTTTCTGGCGTATCCTTCTGTTTTATATTGTATGTATTTTCATTATCGGCACCTTGATTGCCTATAATGACCCACGTTTATTACAGGCCGCTGCAACAGATAATATTGCGCTTTCGCCATTCACCTTATTGTATGAAAAAGCCGGTTTTGCCTTTGCCGCCAGTATCATGAATGCGGTGATCTTGACCGCTATTCTATCTGCGGGTAATTCGGGCATGTATTCATCTACCCGTATGCTGTTTGATATGGCGCGTAAAGGTAGTGCACCTAAAATGTTTGCGCGTCTGGACCCGCGTGGTGTGCCGATGAATGCACTCTATGCCACTACGGCGATCGCAGCTCTATGCTTCCTGACTACTTTCTTTGGTGAACAGGAAGTCTTTAACTGGCTGCTAAACATGTCAGGGATGTGTGGCTTTATTGTCTGGCTCGGGATTGCCATTTCCCATTACCGTTTCCGTAAAGGTTATCTGGCACAAGGATATAAACTCGAAGATCTGGCTTATCGCGCTAAATTCTTTCCTTTCGCCCCTTGGTTTGCATTTATTCTGTGTGCGATTGTTGTTCTCGGACAGAACTATCAGGATGTTTTGGCCGGTCAATGGATGGGTGTGTTATCGACCTATATCAGTATTCCGCTATTCCTAGCGATTTGGTTCGGCTACAAATGGAAGAAAAAAACCAAACTGGTCTCTTATCAAGAGATGGATGTGCAGCCGATGAAACTTGATCAGGAATAAAAAATTATTCATTAAAAAAATCAGCTTACGGGCTGATTTTTTATTTCTTGAATTAACTATGACGCATCACGAAATTGCGATCATCAATCACAATCACTTGCTGGCAAATTCCGTCTACCCGACGTTGCTGCTCAAATATCTCTTTAGGCATAGACTCAAAACTATCAAAGAAGCTAATTTCATTTTCATCAATTTCATATATCAGGGAATGATTCCCTACTCCCTCTAAGGTGTCATAGAACACAATCACAAAACGGCCTGCTTCTACATTTTCCTGAATTTCTGCATAAGACAATGGCTGTTCTATAACAGGAATATTTAAGCGATGTGCTTGTTGATAGAAATCGACTTCAATTGGCTGTTTATCTGCATCATATTCAGTACAAAAATTGACATCCAAACCCAATGTCTTTAAAGCAACTGCAAGTGCGATGCTTGAGCTTCCCATTTCAGGGTCATGTTGACAGAGCTGAGTTAAATCAGGAATATTCAAATCAATGCCATAATGATGAAAAATCATCCATATTGCAAAAATTCCGCTATTGGCTTCCAGATTTTGCAAATCTTCAGGAATTTCGACACTCATATTTTTACTCAACGACATCTTAACAGGCTAAGTGTAGTCAAAATACAGACACAAAAAAAGCAGCTCCGAAGAGCTGCCTTTTTAATGAGTGTTCAATAATGAATTATTGAGCAACTGGTTGTTCAGCTAAAACAGTACGGCTACCAGTAATCGTCGCGAATACACGACGGTTCATAGCACGACCTTCTTTAGTGTTGTTGTCAGCAATCGGTTGATCCCAAGCAAAACCTTGAGTAGACAAACGAGATGCATCTACGTTGTATTCATTCACAAGTGAAGATTTAACAGAGTTAGCACGCGCTAGAGATAGACGTTCGTTCAATGCACGTGGACCAGTGTTGTCAGTGTGACCTTCGATGCGAGCAGTAGCGTTTGGATATTCAACTAGCTTCTCAGCAACTTTCGCGATTTCTGGTTTGTATTGATCTTTGATGTTTGATTTGTTTGTATCAAAGAACACACGAAGTTCCATGTTCAGGTCTTCAGTCAACTCTTGTGGAGCTGGTGCAACCGGAGTTACAGGCTCAACTGGAGCAACTTCTACTACTGGAGCAGCTGGTTTCAAACGGCCACCTAGAACTACGTTAAGACCAGCAAGTGCTGTATAGTTCCAGAATTTTTCGTCAAAGTGGTAAGTACCACGAGCTTCTGTACGTAGTGCCAATGCATCGTTGATATGCCAGAACGCACCAATACCTGCATTACCTAAAGTACCTTCTTCTTCATTACCACGAGTACCGCGATCTACACCTTCAAATTCGTATTTGTAGTGACCCGCACCCAAAAGCATATATGGCTTTACTTTGCTGTCATAGTTACCAGTGAATACATCAGAAGTTGCATAGAAGTTACCTGCAATATTCTGACCTTTGTATTCTGCACCAGGAGCTGCATAATCTACATCGCCTTTAACCTGGCTATATTCAGCTTCAAAACCTAACCATGGAGTTAATTCAACACCAATCGCAGCACCAACGAATAAATCGTCTTGCATTTCACCTTGATTAGAAACTAATAACTCACCATCGTTACCGCCATTATTGTGCTGAGTGTCTTGGAATGTATAACCTAACATCAACGGAGTAACAGTTACGCCTGCATTTGCAGCAGCAAAAGGTGCAGCTACAAGCATAGCTAAAGCAATACGACTCATTTTCATGGATTTATCCTCCAGAGATAACAATTGTTGTTCAAGCTCAAGCCCGTAATAGGCCATCCTGAGATAGGCTTTTTATTACCCCAGTTTTATTCTTAAGCTATTCACATGGCATCATACAAACACTTTATTATTTTTCCAAGTGCTTGATTAATTTAATCAAGTAAATTATTGACAAAATTACTTACAATTTCCGTTGTAATTCAGTAATTTTTTACTCAATTTTTTATTCTGAATGACCTATTGTGATTGCCAATTATTTTTTAATAGCTTTCTTGAATTTTGAGTAACAGCTAAATTACACGCTCAACAAAGCATAAAAAACGCATAATTAATAACATGTTTCCTATAAAAATAATATATAAATCAGGTAACTCTATGTATAGAAAAATAACAAGAGCGTTCACTATTGTTGAATTAATTATTTGTGTTGCAGTGCTTGCAATTTTGACCAGTATTGCCCTGCCTTACTTTCATAAATATCAGTCCAGACAGGAAGCCAAACAGATTCCTATCAAATTATCTGCGGTTAACCGTTATGCACGTAGTCAGGCTGCCGTGTTTCACCAGAATATTGTGATCTGTCCCAGTCAGGATTCACTCAGCTGTCACCCCAATCAATGGAATAAAAATATACTGGTCTTTATTGATAAAAATAAAAACAGGCAAGTGGATACAGGCGAACAAATTTTACAAATTGATGTACTTAACCTCAAATACGGTAACCTGAGTTGGCGAGGAGCTTTAAGTTTACCGAGTGTCACTTATCAAGCGCACACTGCCCTGCCGATTGGTTCAAATGGTAGTTTTTATTATTGTTCTACCCATCTTTCTAATCAACAGCGTATTGTACTCAGCAAAATGGGGCATATCCGGATTGAAAGTCTCTCGTCTTGCTAACAGAACTATCCAGTTTATGCTTCGCTGCGATTAACGCTTCAATCCTGAGTTTTTTTCAATATACTGCTTAAGTTTGAAAAAATTGATTAAAACTCATACGGAGAGAGAACAATGACTGACATCCTAATTGTCAATGGTGCACGTACAGCCATGGGTGGCTTTCAGGGGAGTCTTGCCAGTGTAACTGCGCCAGAACTCGGTGCGGTCACCATTAAAGAAGCAATTGCCCGTGCGGGTCTGCAACCAGAAGATATTGAAGAAGTCATTATGGGTTGTGTCCTTCCGGCAGGTTTAAAGCAGGGCCCTGCACGTCAAGCCATGCGTCAAGCTGGTCTTCCAGATTCTACTGGCGCTGTAACCATTAATAAATTATGTGGTTCAGGCATGAAAGCCGTCATGCAAGCTGCAGATATGATTAAAGCCGGTTCTGCAAATATCGTGGTTGCAGGTGGCATGGAATCCATGACCAATGCTCCTTATGTATTGCCAAAAGCACGTGGCGGTTTCCGTATGGGTCACGGTGAAATCAAGGACCATATGTTTCTGGATGGCTTGGAAGATGCTGAAACAGGTCGCTTGATGGGCTCATTTGCCCAAGATATGGCAAATACCAAAGGTTATACCCGCGAGCAGATGGATGATTTTGCGATTCGCTCATTAAAGCGTGCGCAAACTGCGGTCAATGAAGGCTACTTTGCTGATGAAATCGTGCCTGTAACAGTTAAAACCCGTAAAGGTGATGTAGTCGTTGATAAAGACGAACAGCCGTTCAATGCCAACATCGATAAAATTCCAACTTTGCGTCCTGCTTTCGCTAAAGACGGTACGATTACGGCGGCTAATGCCAGCTCGATTTCAGATGGTGCATCAGCTTTAGTAATTACCTCGGCTGACAATGCAGCAGCAAAAGGGTTGAATCCTTTGGCTAAAATTGTTGCCTATGCATCGAATTCGCAACATCCATCTGAATTTACCATTGCTCCAGTCGGTGCAATCCAGAAAGTGCTAGATAAAACTGGATGGGCCGCTTCTGATGTCGACCTTTGGGAAATCAATGAAGCCTTTGCCATGGTGACCATGTGCCCAATGGATGAGTTCAAGCTGGATCCTGAAAAAGTCAACATTAACGGTGGTGCATGTGCACTCGGTCATCCTGTGGGTTCAACCGGTTCACGTATTATCCTGACTTTGATTCATGCACTAAAACGTACCGGTGGAAAAAAAGGGATTGCAGCCCTGTGTATTGGTGGTGGTGAAGCGACAGCTGTGGCGATTGAATTACTTTAACCTATTCTCTCACCCCATCCCTCGCCCATAGGGAGAGGGAGTTAAAAATCCTCCTGATCTGGAGGATTTTTTTCGCTTACATTTTGATAAAGCTTGCTCGCGCAAAATACCACAAAGTGGCGTAAATTAAAGCAAGCAAAATAAAAAGGGAGTTCTCCCATGCAACTGAATCATTACCTCAATTTCCAAGGTCAGGCTGAAGCAGCCTTTAACTTTTATAAATCAGTTTTTGGAGGCGAATTTTCAAGTCTGAGTCGTTATGGTGAAATGCCAACTGAAGAAGGTGTCACACTGTCGGAAGTGGATAAAAATAAAATCTTGCATATCTCACTTCCCATTAACGAATTTACAGAACTGATGGCATCCGATACGAATGATCAATTTTGCGCGCAAACCAATACCGTGTTTACGCAAGGTAATAACCACTATATTTCCATTAACTTAGACGCTAGCGAACAAGCTGAAGCACAACGACTCTTTGATGCTTTATCGGTGAATGGTCAAATTGAGATGCCGCTAGAAAGAACCTTTTGGGGCGCACTTTATGCCGCCTTTAGCGATCAGTTTGGAATCCACTGGATGATCAACTGTCAACTTGAAGAAAATTAAAGGTTTTTATCAAGACATAAAAAAGCCGGAATCAATCCGGCTTTTTGACAGTAACTTAATTTAAATTATGCACCTGTTTGATAATGTGCCTGTGCAACCGCAGTCGATGCCTGATACGGATTTCTGAAATCATTCAAACCAGCAGCAGCTTCCTGAATATCCTTACCTTCTTTAATCACAAAAGTATCGAAACCAGAACGCTTCATGTAATTCAGTACATCTTTGAATACATCTCCAGTAGCACGCAATTCGCCCTGGAAACCCTGACGGCGAAGAAGTGCTGCAAATGAATAACCACGGCCATCATTAAAACCGGCAAACTCAATAAAGATTGCATCGAGCTGATCGAGCGGAAAATCATTGGTTTCAGGCGAAGCATCTACAGTTAAGTACAATGCTTTTTTGCCTGTCACATTGGTAATTTGATCTAACTGTTCAACAGTTAATACCACATCACCCTGAGGCAAAACACCATCTTCACCCATCAATTGATAGGTATTGTCTGCAATCGTGCCATCTTTAGAGAGTACTTGAAGTGCGGTATTAAGCATATGCACGCTCCTTAAATGGTTGAATGCCGACACGGCGATAAGTATCGATAAACTCTTCACCTTCCTGACGCAGGTCAAGATAAGTATTCAAAATTTCTTCTACGATATCTGGTACGACTTCGGCTGCAAATGATGGGCCAAGAATGTCACCAATCGACGCATCATGATCCGCATTTCCACCAAGCGTAATCTGGTAGAACTCAGCGCCTTTTTTGTCTACACCTAAAATACCGATGTTACCAACGTGGTGGTGACCACAGGCATTCATACAGCCTGAAATATTCAGATCCAGTTTACCTAGGTTATAAATCGTATCCAGATCATCAAAACGGCGTGAAATTGCTTCAGAAATCGGAATCGACTTCGCATTCGCCAATGAACAGAAATCACCGCCCGGGCAGCAAATAATGTCGGTCAAGAAACCGATATGCGCACGTGCCAGGTTATTTTGGTCAAGGGTTTGCCATACAGCGAACAAATCTTTTTGTGGTACATCGACCAGGGAAATGTTTTGTTCATGCGTGGTACGCAGCTCACCGAAAGTGTACTGATCGGCAAGATCTGCAATCAGGTTCATTTCTTCTGTGCTGACATCACCCGGTGCAATCCCGGCACGTTTCAGTGAAATCGTCACGATACGATAACCTTTCACTTTATGTGCATTGGTATTGATGTTGAACCACTGTTTGAATTTTGGATATTGTGCAAATAGTTCAGTGAAATCTTCATCTGCATAATCTTGGTAGTCAAATGGCGTGAAGTTCTCATCCATTTTCGCCAAGGTGTCTGCATCGATTTTCAGTGTTTTAATCGTATGCGCAAATTCAGCTTCAACTTTCTCGGCAAATACTGCTGGTGTTAAAGCTTTTACCAGAATCTTGATACGTGCTTTATATTTGTTGTCGCGACGGCCATGCAAGTTATACACACGAAGGACTGCTTCCAGATAAGCAATCAGGTCTTCACGCGGCAAGAACTCACGGATAAAGCTACCAATCACTGGCGTACGGCCGAGACCACCACCGACTTTGATTTTATAGCCCATTTCGCCTGCTTCATTACGCACAATATACACACCGATATCGTGGAATGCAGTGGCTGCACGGTCAGTTTCTTCAAGCGCAGAGACTGCAATCTTGAATTTACGTGGCAAGAAAGCAAATTCCGGATGGAAGGTTGACCATTGACGGATCAATTCACAAGTCGGACGTGGATCGGCAATTTCACCTGCAACCACACCGGCATACTGATCCGTCGTGGTATTACGGATACAGTTACCTGAAGTCTGAATCGCATGCATTTGCACAGTGGCCAGTTCAGCCAGCATATCCGGCACATTTTCCAGCGCAGGCCAGTTAAACTGGATGTTTTGACGGGTCGAAATATGCGCGTAGCCACGGTCATATTCTTTTGCCAAATCAGCCACTTTACGAAGTTGTTTTGAGTTCATCAAACCATAAGGCACGGCAATACGTAACATTGGCGCATAACGCTGTACGTACAGACCATTTTGCAGACGAAGCGGACGATACTCATCTTCAGTGAGTTTACCGGCTAAATAACGTTCCGTTTGGTCACGGAACTGTGCAACACGTTCATTAATCAGTTGCTGATCGAAATCAGTATATAAATACATGGCGTACAGCTAGTAGTTTCTATTATATCGCCGGCAAGGATAGCGAGATTGAACCTATCAATAAAATGCTTTTTATACATATTTCATAGCGGTTTTATTGATAAGCCTGTCAAAGTTTCACGGATCTCAGTATTTACAGCACTGGATTAAATTTAAAGTAATAATGATGAAAATCTTCAATTATTATTACTTATTTTCATATAGGAAAAATTTCCTCTCATTTCATTAATAATCTAATTAACACGTTAAGAATATTACCAATTTTGACTTTCTCCCAATTGCTGTCCTACAAACTCATAGCGTATCGTAGAACGTGAAAATTTAATCGGACAAGCCAATTGTGCTTCGGTCTGCTGACTATTGGATTTGAGTGGCACTTGTACGACCCATGCCCGCTGCTGGGCCAGATCAGAATGTAACGCTTCTTCAAGTTTGAGCACCGGTTCAACACAGACATCCAACGCGGCAAACAGCGTTTGCCATTCAGATAAAGACTTAGTCTTGATTTTATTCTGAATCGCCTGCTTCACTGCAGCATGATCTTCAGCGGCATAAGAAGCGCCTTTTTCCAGAAGAATCGGCAGCTCTAAAGCCTGAGCCAATCCCTGCATAAATTGTGGTTCCAGACTGCCAATCGACAGATAACGCTCATCCTGAGTTTCATAATAGTCGTAAAAAGTCCCGCCATTCAGATACCCCGATTCTGGCCGTTGATGCTGATTACCGGCCAGACTGGCAGAAGCCGCCAGATTATTCATCGTCACCACACAGTCGGTCATGGAAATATCAATATATTGCCCTTTGCCACTTTGCTGGCGTTCAATCACTGCGGCCAGAATCGCAATCACGGCATGCATGGAACCACCCGCAACATCAGCGACCTGAATTCCCAAGGCAGGTGGGCCATTTTCAATCCGACCACTGTGTCCAGCAATTCCAGATAAAGCCAGGTAATTAATGTCGTGCCCTGCCTTATCTTTATATGTGCCAGTTTGGCCATAACCTGTAATGGAACAGTAAATCAGTTTCGGATTAATTTCGCTTAAGGTTTGATAATCTAGCCCTAGACGTTGCATCACCCCGGGACGGAATTGCTCAATCACAATGTCATAATCTGCAATCTTGGATTTAACCAGTTCAATATTCGCAGGATCTTTCAAATCCAAAGCAACCGATTGCTTGTTTCGGTTCAGATAACTCTGTGAAGTGGCCTGTCCATTGGCAAAGGGTGGCATTAATCGCAACAGGTCCGGTCGGGTTGGTGATTCAATATGCACAACTTCTGCACCTAAATCAGCAAGATATAATGTAGCAAACGGGCCGGGTAAAAGTGTAGAAAAATCGAGGATTTTCAATCCTTTTAATGCATATGACATTGGAGTATTTGCTCTACTTATATTGCTTTTTTCAGCATCATAGGCACATAAATGAACAAAAACAATGTCATGTTCAGCCATTTACCTTGATAGTTTCGGCAATCTAATATGTAAGAAAATGGCAAGGTGTTCTTATAAATTGCCATTGCTTTATTATTTTTCGTCATTTAGGTCAATTATTAGTGAACATTAAAGAGACTGAAGGATTAAACATGAGTCGCGATACGATCAGTATCCATTTCGTCAATGCAGCCTTATCTGGCGTTAAGCGTCTGGGCATGGATGTCGATACTTTATTGTCTCACGTCGGGATTGAAGCAGAACTGCTGCATCAGCCCAAAGCGCGTATTTCGCCTGAACAATATACCCGCTTTATTAAAATGCTGTGGATGGTGACCCAGGACGAGCATGTCGGCTTTGACAAACAGCAACGCCGGTTGGGTACTTTTGCGATCATGTGCCAGCTCATCATTCATGCCAAAACCCTCGGTGATGCACTAGAACTTTCTTCCCAGTTCTACAAACTCTTTGGTGATGAATGGTCGGTGACCCTGGAGCGTGACAAACACGAAGCTCGTCTTGTTCCACTCATTCCAAATGCAATGGATCCGGATCATTTTATTACTGAAAGCATGTTGATGATCTGGCATGGCTTGGCGTCTTGGCTCATTGAACGTCGCCTGCCACTGGAACGCGTGCATTTTAGCTATCCACGTCCAGCCCATGCCGATGAATATGATGCCCTGTTCTTTGCGCCGGTAATGCAGTTCGATATGCCACGTACCGAAATTACTTTTGCTGCGGACTATCTGGACCTGCCAATTCGTCAGAATGAAGAAACCTTAGAAGAGTTTTTGAAAGCTGCGCCGGCACAATTGCTAGTGAAATTCAAAAACACCAACTCGCTGACTTCACGGATTCGTGATGTGCTGAAGAGCCAGATTGGGGAAGAAATGCCGACATTAAACGATGTCGCGTCGATGTTATATCTATCACCACAAACCTTGCGCCGCCGTCTGGCAGCCGAAGGCAAAAGCTATCAAGGCGTAAAAGATGCCTTACGCCGTGATGCTGCAATTCACTTATTACTTAATCCGGATCTAACCCTTGAAGATGTTGCACAACAAGTCGGTTTCAGTGAAACTAGTACTTTCCACCGCGCCTTCAAGAAATGGACCGGTGTAACCCCGGGTCTGTATCGTCAATTGCATGGCTATCATTAATCAAATGATGTTGCGAAATAACATTTAAAAATTAAAACCAGTTCTCTCCGCCTAAGCAAAAGCTTAGGCTTTTTTATAGCTAAAATTGGCTAAATCGCTCAAATGATCTGGCCCGTTCTCGTCATTGCACTTCAAAAATTAAGTATTACACTCGAGTCATTAGAATAATTTTCATCAAATCAATAAAAGGGACATGCTATGAGCGAGGCATATATTATTGACGCCATTCGTACGCCACGCGGAAAAGGCAAAAAAGATGGATCTTTACATCAAGTAAAACCCATTTCATTACTGACTGGTTTACTCAATGAACTGAAAGACCGTCACGGACTGGACACCTCAAAAGTCGATGATATTGTGCTGGGTTGTGTCACCCCGATTGGTGATCAGGGGGCCGATATTGCCAAAACGGCTGCTATTGCTGCCGGCTGGGACAATGATGTGGCCGGTATACAAATCAACCGTTTTTGTGCTTCCGGTCTGGAAGCTGTCAATCTGGCCGCACAAAAAGTCCGCTCTGGCTGGGAATATCTGGTTGTGGCAGGT
Source organism: Prolinoborus fasciculus (assembly GCF_056724605.1). Next base: position 21,686 of record NZ_JBWZQN010000029.1, read on the forward strand.
GGAGTCGAATCCATGTCCCGCGTGCCGATGGGTTCTGACGGTGGTCCTTGGGCACTGGACCCTGAGACCAATATGGCCTGTGACTTTATTCCACAAGGTATTGGTGCAGATTTGATTGCCACGATTGACGGTTATACGCGTTCTGATGTAGATCAATTTGCCGAACAATCACAACAGAAAGCAGCTGCCGCTCAAGCCAATGGTTATTTCAATGCATCCGTGATCCCGGTAAAAGACAAAGCCGGTGTGGTGATTCTGGACAAAGATGAATTTATCAAACCGACAACGACCGCAGAAGGCTTGGGCAAACTCAATCCAAGTTTCGCCACTATGGGGCAAATGGGCTTTGATGCAATTGCCCTGCAAAAATATCCTGAAGTCGGTGCTATCAATCATGTGCATCATGCCGGGAATTCTTCAGGCATTGTCGATGGTGCGGCTGTGGTTTTGATCGCATCGGAACAAGCGGTAAAAGAACAAGGTCTGAAGCCACGAGCCAAAGTACTGGCCACGGCACTGGTCGGTGCAGATCCAACCATCATGCTGACCGGCCCTGCCCCGGCTGCTCGTAAGGCCTTGGCTAAGGCGGGTTTAACCATTGATGATATTGACCTGTTTGAAGTCAATGAAGCTTTTGCTGCCGTGGTGATGCGCTTTATCAATGAAATGAAGATTGATCCTGCCAAGGTGAATGTCAACGGCGGTGCAATTGCCATGGGACATCCACTCGGTGCGACTGGTGCGATGATTTTAGGGACATTACTGGACGAGTTAGAACGCCAGGGCAAAAAACGTGGAGTAGCTACACTTTGCGTGGGTGGCGGTATGGGCATCGCAACCATTATTGAACTGGTATAAGGAGAAAAATAATGAGCGCAATTCAATATCAAAAAAATGAAGATAATATTGTTATTTTAACGTTTGATTCTCCAAACCAGTCTGCCAATACCATGAATGCCGACTTTCGTACGGCACTAGATGAAGTCGTTGTCCAGTTACAAGCAGATGAAGATATTGCCGGGATTATTTTCCGTTCAGCGAAAAAAACTTTCTTTGCTGGCGGCGATCTGGATGAACTGATTCAAGCCACTCCTGAGCATGCAACTGAATTCTTCAATATGATTGAAGAGATGAAAGCCAAACTACGCTATATCGAAACTCTCGGTATTCCTGTGGTTGCTGCACTGAATGGCACGGCGCTTGGCGGTGGCTGGGAAATTGCCCTGTGTGCCCATCATCGTATTGCCCTGAATGACCCTAAAAGCAAATTTGGCCTGCCTGAAGTCACACTGGGTTTATTACCAGGTGGCGGTGGTATCGTCCGTAGCATCCGCCTGCTCGGTCTGCAAAATGCCCTTCCTTTATTAATGGAAGGCAAACAGTTTGGAGTCGATAAAGCTAAATCTTTAGGGCTGATTCATGAGGTCGCAGACAGTACCGATGAACTGTTGAAAAAGGCCATTGCCTGGATCAAAGCCAATCCAAAATCTCAGCAGCCATTCGATGTAAAAGGCTATAAAATTCCGGGTGGTAGCCCTTCGACACCAGCAGTTGCCCAGATGCTGGCAATTCCTCCGGCGATGCTGCGCGATAAAACCAAAGGCTGTTATCCTGCGCCTGAAGCGATCATGTCGGCTGCGGTAGAAGGTGCACAGGTCGATGTCGATACTGCCCTGACCATTGAATCGCGTTACTTTACTTATTTGGCGACCAGTCAAATTTCTAAAAATATGATTGGCACTTTCTGGCATGGTCTGAATGCAATCAAGTCCGGTGCCAGTCGCCCTCAAGATATTGAAAAGTGGAAAGCCACTAAAGTCGGTATTTTAGGTGCAGGCATGATGGGTGCTGGGATCGCCTATGCCACTGCCAGCACAGGCATTCCAGTAGTTCTGAAAGATATTTCATTAGAAGCGGCTGAAAAAGGCAAATCCTATAGCCAGAAACTGCTGGATAAAAAAGTCGCTCAAGGGCGTTTATCAGCCGAGAAACGAGATCAGTTTTTAAGCCTGATTCAAACAACTGCATCGAATGAAGATCTAGCGGGTTGTGACCTGATCATTGAAGCCGTATTTGAGAATCCCACGCTCAAGGCTCAAGTTACACAAGAGGCAGAACAATATCTTGCCAGCAACGGCGTAATGGCTTCGAATACCTCGACCCTGCCGATCACAGAATTAGCCCAGGCTTCAAAAAATGATCAGAACTTTATCGGCCTGCATTTCTTCAGTCCGGTCGATAAAATGCAGCTGGTGGAAATTATCAAAGGTAAAAATACCTCGGCAGAAACGCTGGCCAAAGCTTTCGATTTCGTGCAGCAAATTGGCAAATTACCGGTTGTGGTAAATGACAGCCGTGGTTTCTTTACCAGCCGCGTGTTTGGTACCTTTGTGCAGGAAGGTTTACGCCTGCTGGCAGAAGGTGTACATCCAGCGCGAATTGAAATGGCTGCACTCAAAGCCGGTATGCCGGTGGGCCCATTGGCAATTCAGGATGAAGTATCCTTGACCTTGTCTGAACATGTAGCCAATGAAAGATACAAAGCTTTAGAAGCACAAGGTCAGACCATCACTAAATCACCTGCGGATGACGTGATTCACAGCATGATTCACGAATTTAACCGTAAAGGTAAGGCTGCAGGCGCAGGTTTTTATGATTATCCGGCCGATGCAAAAAAGCAGCTCTGGTCTGGTCTCAGCTACTGGAAAAAAGACAACGATATTTCTGAACAGGAAATGATTGACCGCTTCCTGTTTGTACAGGCACTGGATACCGTACGTTGTCTGGAAGAAGGTGTCCTTGAATCTGTCGTCGATGCCAATGTGGGTTCCATTTTTGGTATTGGCTTTGCCGCCTGGACGGGCGGTGCAGTACAATTCCTGAATCAGTATGGTTTAGCCAAAGCCGTGACCCGTGCCAAAGTACTTGAAAATAAATATGGCGAACGCTTCAAAGCCCCACAACTCCTCAAAGATCGCGCAGCACACGCCCAGCCGATTCAATAACTTAGGCACTTAAATAAAAGAGGAACGTGTTTCCTCTTTTTTATCTTCTGGATTTGCTTAATGCACTGGATAGACTCATCTGATGACAGATTTCGATCTGCTTTTTGATCAATTTATGTTATAAAGTTACATAAGTTTGATATCCACGTGGGTAAGACCTATGACTGATCACAGTTCACCTGAAAAATCTCCTTGGGGCTGGAAAGCACTTATCATCTTCTGTATTTTAGGTGGATTATTCATGCTTATTTTTTGGCTCGCGATAAGTAATGAACCGGATTACATGCCAAGCCAGCAAAATAAACAAACTACCCAGCAACACGCTTTTAAAAATGCACCGACGATGTCTCCAGAAGCCATTGCCAAAGCGCAGGCGGATCGTGAAGCACGTGAAGCTACCAATACGGCTCATCCAGGTACGACAGCCGCTGAACACAATATGTCAGCTGAAGAACATGCCAATATGGATAATGCCGAGCACAGCTCAAATGCAGCACATGGCCACTGATCCAGATTCAGTCTATGCATAAAAAAGCGAGGTCAATGCCTCGCTTTTTCGTATTTGAATGGCTGAAAATTAAAGCTTTAAATACATATCAATATGCGGAATTCCACAATCCAGATATTCATCACCTTGAGCTTCAAATCCCAGCGCTTGATAGAAGCCAATGGCGTGCACTTGCGAAGACAGCTTTACCAACTTACGCTGCTCTGCACGCGCATAGTCAATCACGGCCTGCATCAAGCGCTGACCAACACCTAAACCGCGTGCTGTGGTTAGGACTGCAACCCGACCGATACTGTTATTTGACAATAAGCGTGCTGTAGCAATCGCCTGATCCTGCTGAAAAACAATGAAATGTACAGCAACCGCATCTTCAACATCCCACTCATCTTCAGCTGCAATATGCTGTTCTTGAATAAACACGGCTTCACGAATCGCTTTGGCATACACTGCCAAATCTTTCCAGCTGCCGGACACTATTTTAAGTTCTGGACTATTTAGCATTTAGAACCAATTCCCTTCTGATCCCACTGGTCATTAAGCAACAATTCCAGTGAATGTTTCTGGATCCCATACATCTCTTTTAAGGCCTGAATTTGTGCCAGAACCGACTGATCAGGTTGTTGATAGTCTTTACGTTTTGTCGCCAGAATCATTTTATTTTTACTGGTATGTTCCAGCGCCACAAATTCAAAAACTTTGGTTTCATAACCATAAGCTTTGAGTAGTAAAGCACGTATGGTGTCAGTCAGCATTTCGGCCTGCTGTCCGGCATGAATACCAAACTGCAACATCGGACTCAGGACTTTCGGTGTTTGTAACTGTGGACGTAACTCCTTATGACAACACGGCGCGCACATGATCATCTGTGCATTCAGGCGAATCCCGCTATGAATCGCAAAATCTGTTGCTACATCACAGGCATGCAAGGCAATCATCACATCCAGACGTTCTGGCGCATAAGTACGCACATCCCCCTGGAAAAAGTCCAGCTGATCAAAACCAGATTGCTGCGCGACATTCTGGCAGAATTCAACCATTTTCGGATTAAGCTCTACCCCGGTGACATACGGCGTTTGACCATGTTTTTGCATATAGTCATATAAAGCACAGGTCAGATAGCCTTTACCCGAACCAAAATCCACCACACGCAGGCCCTCGGCTTGTGGCTTAATCTGCGCCAAGGCACCTGAGAAAATTTCCACAAACTTATTAATCTGCTTCCATTTACGCGCCATGCTCGGAATGATTTGCGCTTTTTGATCGGTAATACCGAGATGCTGGAGAAAAATACTGTCCTGATCGACAAAACGTTGTTTAATCCGGTCATGGCCTTGTTCAACAGGCTTCACCTGATTCATCGCTGCTTTATGTTTGCTGCGCGTTAACATGGCTTTTTTCTTGTTTTTTTTCAGCTGTAATTCTTCATCGACGGTGATCAGATTGGCTTGTTTGCAATATGCTAACAATGTAGTCACCTGCGATAAAGCTTCTTCTAAAGGATAATTTTTGGTGACATCCTGAGTCTTGTAACGATACAGACAGCTCAATACGCGCTGTTCATTTAATGTAATGACTCGCAAGGTCATTTTCTCTAAATCCTGCAGTTCACCTTTATACTGGCTTAAGATCAGGCGATCAAATTGATCCCTTTCAACAGCTTGCTGAAAGGTGTCCAAGAATTGCTGTTCCTGATCTGAGAGAGTTGCCAACGTTGACATAGATAAAACCTGAAATGAATTGCGCATCAAGTTTAAATCTTCTTAACCTAAAAGCAAAATTGAATTATTATACAAGTGTATATTTGAAGAAGAATGACAATCATGCAGAATGCTCCACTGGTTCCAGATTATGATCAAAATGAGGAATGGATTAACTATATTAGTCATGGCGTAGGTGCCGGGCTGTCCATTGTTGCTGGTATTCTTTTGATTATTAAAGGGTCTTACCTCAGTACTGGACAATGGATTGGACTGTGGGTTTATGCACTGAGCATGATTCTGCTGTTTTCTGCTTCAATGCTTTACCACATGGCCACTGCAGCAGACCGCCGTTATTTTTATAAAAAAATCGATCATACTGCGATTTATTATTTAATCGCCGGAACCTATACCCCTTTCCTGTCGATTGCCATTCCGACTGCCAAAGCCCAGTATTTATTGATTGCTCTCTGGGTGATTGCTCTTCTTGGTACACTTTTCAAGTTCGTTTTCATTCATCGTTTTCAGAAACTTTCTTTGGCGGCTTATCTGGCCATGGGCTGGCTGGCGCTGCTGGTGATTGATGATATGCAGCAATATTTAAGTGCTCAATCTTTAACCTTTCTCATCATTGGTGGACTCGCTTATACCGTGGGTGCATTGTTTTACGCTTTAAAAAGAGTAAGATATACCCACGCTATCTGGCACATATTTGTATTGATAGGCGCAGGATCACATTTTCTGTCTATCTATCTTTACGTGATTTAATCATCTCCTTTTTCATTTCAGTGACCCTGAGCGAGTTGAAGCGAGAAGATTGCAGTTGTTTTTTTAAAAAATTACGCCTTTTTTAAAAAGATTACGCTTTTAAAACTAAGTTTTTTTATTTTTAGTAAGTGTAAGGTTTTCCATGGCGTCGTCTAATTCTGCTGCTCAGCCAGCACAAAATTCAAAATTTCGCGTTTTAACAGCGAGCTTGGTAGGCACCACAATCGAATTCTTCGATTTTTATATTTATGCCACCGCTGCTGTCATTATTTTTCCGTATCTGTTCTTCCCTACCAGTACAGATCCGATGACCGCAACCATTCAGTCTCTTGCGACTTTTGCCATTGCCTTTATTGCCCGTCCGATTGGTGCAGCATTATTTGGTCATTTAGGTGACCGGATCGGACGAAAAGCCACCTTGGTCGCTGCTTTGCTGACTATGGGGATTTCAACCGTTGCGATTGGTCTATTGCCAACTTATGCGCAAATCGGAATTGCTGCGCCACTGTTACTTGCACTGTGCCGTTTAGGTCAGGGCTTGGGTCTAGGTGGTGAATGGTCAGGTGCGGTACTTCTTGCAACTGAAAATGCCCCGGAAGGCAAACGTGCCTGGTATGGCATGTTCCCGCAACTGGGTGCTCCGATCGGCTTTATTCTGGCAACAGGTTCTTTCCTGACGCTTGGCGCTTTCATGTCTGAAGCTGACTTTATGGCTTGGGGCTGGCGTATTCCGTTTATCTCAAGTGCCTTGTTGGTAATTGTCGGTTTATGGATCCGTTTAAAACTGCATGAAACGCCTGCTTTCCAGAAAGTGCTGGATAAACAAAAAGAAGTAAATGTTCCTTTTGTTCAAGTGTTCAAAAAGCACTCTCGTATGCTGGTTCTGGGTACGATTGCTGCAATCTGTACATTTGTTGTGTTCTACCTTACTACGGTATTTGCATTGCAATGGGGAACCAAACAACTCGGTTATTCCCGTGAAGAATTCCTGCAATTGCAGTTAGTTGCAACCCTGTGTTTTGCTGCATTCATCCCGCTTTCAGCAGTATTGGCAGAGAAATTTGGCCGTAAGACTACTTCCATTGCGGTATGTGTCATTTCTGCGATCTTCGGTATCTTCTTTGCAGATATGCTTGAATCTGGCAGCACCTTGGTGGTGTTCCTGTTCTTGTGTATTGGTCTGGCGATTATGGGCTTAACTTATGGGCCAATCGGTACTGTATTGTCTGAAATCTTCCCGACTTCAGTACGTTATACAGGTTCTGCATTAACCTTTAACTTGGCAGGTATTTTCGGCGCATCATTTGCACCGCTAATCGCAACCAAGCTGGCAACGGCCTATGGTCTGTCTGCAGTCGGTTATTACCTGACCGCAGCATCTATCCTGTCGCTTGTCGCGTTTTTACTGATTCGTGAAACCAAGAATGATGATGTAAACAATCAGATCTAAGGTTTTAGATCGATTCAAAAGCCAGCACTCGATGCTGGCTTTTTTTATGATTTCACAACAAAACTCGGCTACTTATCTCGTTAAATTTGCTCAACAATCAAATGAACTCAATTCAAAAAAATGAGGCAAGGCCATGCAGGATCTTATTGAATACCTCTCGCAGGAGCAGTTGGTCAATATCATTATTTTGCTGGAAGATGATAAAAAATTAGAAGCTGTTCGCTATATCACCAAGAATACACCCTTGGATGAAGCTCAGGCACTGCAAGTGATTGATGAAATTGTGCGGGAACATGATGTGGTCATGAAGCATGAAAGTACCGGTCCACGCTTTAGTGATGATGCCGATGATATCAACCTGGTGACACCGCCACTGGAAATCCCCACCCATCCTAGTTTGAGTACACCCACAGAAGCTGAAATCACTGCGCAACAATTACGTGAAAATGTGCCAACCCAAAAAATTGAAAAGAAAATCTGGATGATGGCAGCCGTCGCAGTCGTGTTATTGATTCTGGTCTGGATTATCAGTTAACGCAGTACAGAATGCCGACTGAATTTAGATTAGTTCAATAATATCAATGGTAGGCGGCACCCGGAAACGGAAAGGCACGCCGACTAAGCCGGTACCGACAGTAACGAACACATCTGCATGTTCATGGCGGTACATGCCCTTTTTATGTCCCAAAATTGAAACCTTTTTCATGACGTAATTAGTTAACCAAGGCAGCTCCACCTGTCCGCCATGAGTATGTCCAGACAGCATCAGAGGGCGCATCGGCAGTTTGGGAATCATATCGACCGTATCCGGGTTATGCGAAAGAATGACCCAAGGCTTGTCCTGAGGCAAGTCTGGCAAACTGCGCATATCGGCTTTTCCAGCCCAGAGATCACCCACGCCCAAAAGGCGAAACTCATCAAATTCGACAATTTTACCTTCGATATCCATGACCTGATTGACTTGCAGTGCATAATACAACAATTCCTGAATCGGGGGGCCAGGATATTGCTCGTCATGGTTACCATTGACTGAATAGACCGGAGCGTGAATCTCTTTTAAAACTGCCAATTCCTGTGCCAGTTTATTTTCTGGCTCGTAAGTCCAGTCGCCAGCAACCACCACCAAATCAGGTTGAATATGATTTAATTTGTGTACAATTTGTCGCAACTGACGCTCATGACCCGAAAACAGACCGATATGCAAATCTGCAATCAGGGCGATTTTTACTGGCTGCTTTAAACGTTTATCTGCATTGATCTGATATTGTGTCGTTTTCACTTGAATTAAATGTGGCTCGATAAAGCGTGCATAAGTCAAAACCCCACTCAGCAAAAATACAAAAATAGCTTCATGCAGCGAATAATACCCCGTCCATCCAGCATAAATACTGAAGAAAACCAAAGGGATTAATAAATAGGCAAGATAAAACGCCAGCAAATGACCAAAAGCTTTAAAGGGATGAATGGTTTCGGTACGTGATTGGCTCGACCATGCCTGAGCCACAGCCCAGATGGCTAAAATCGCCATTCCTAGATAAAAATAAAACAGTACGGAATTCGAATCCCACATAAATTGGCCTTATTCAGTCGAGCAGCAGATTACTGGCTTTATATTTATCTTTTCATAGCTGGCAATTATACTCAATTCTAATTTTTCATTCTTCGACTTATATGGCCACTGCTCCCCGCGATCAAGTTCATCTTCAATCCTCAAGTTTTATACGCACTCATCGCTATAAAGCCGGCATTTTACTGAGCTGTAGCCTGGTACTGGGTCTGCCTGCGTGTAGCACCTTACCCAAGCAAACCGAACAGCCAAGCCAGATGGCATTTGAAACGGATACATCGCGAACCAGCCTGGCACAAATTGTTGAACCTTTACGTGATCAGAACATCGGGTTGACCGGTTATCGCGTGCTGTATGATCCGCTTGAAGCACTGGCTGCGCGGATTCAGCTGATTAATAAAGCGGAACGCAGTCTGGATCTGCAATATTACATTTGGGATAATGACCGAATCGGTGCCCTCGCCCTGCATGCGATTATTCAGGCAGCGGATCGTGGCGTAAAAGTGCGCCTGTTGATGGATGACAATAATGCCAAGAAAATGGAAGGGATTTATCTGGCCTTAAACCAGCATCAGAATATCGATGTCAAACTGTATAATCCCTATCGCTTTCGTAAATACCGCGCCATGGACATGGTGCTGGATTTAAAGCGCATTAACCGCCGCATGCACAATAAAAGTTTTATTGCCGATAACCAGATTGCCTTGATTGGCGGCCGCAATATGAGCAACCAGTATTATAATGTCAGTGAAAGCTATCAGTTCTCTGATGTCGATGTGATGCTGGTCGGTGCGGCATCGGATGAAATCATTCATTCCTTCGATGAATACTGGAATGATGATTATGCCTATCCGGTGCAAGAGGTTGTGAATCCACGGCATCATGGCTTACGTTTTCCAAGTTTAAAAGAACAGCTAGAAACCCATAGTCAGGATCCAGCGACTCAAAATTATCTGGATCTGGCCAATCGTTCCAGAGCCTTTGACCAATGGCTGGAACAAAACATTCAGCTGGATTGGGTGGAAGCTGAAGTGGTCAAAGATCCACCGAGCAAAATCAAAGCCAAGGCCAAAACCGAAGAACACCTGAATTTCCAGTTATTACAGCGCCTGGAAAAACCTGAACAAAGTGTCGATATTGTCTCTGCCTATTTTGTCCCGGAAAAAATTGGTGCAGACCGTTTAAAGAAACTGGCGAATGAGAATATCAAGGTTCGCGTCCTGACCAACTCTTTTAAGGCCAACGACGTTGCCGTGGTGCATGCCTTTTATGCCAAATATCGTCAGGATCTATTGGAAAATGGGGTGCAGCTGTATGAGTTCTTGGCAGCGCCAGAAGCTAATCACCTAAATGCCAATACTGAGGAAATTTCGAAAAAAGCTAAAGTCAGCCTGAAAGGACTGAGCCGTTCCAGCCTGCATGCCAAACTGATGGCACTGGATCAAAAACAGGTGTTTATTGGTTCTTTTAACTTTGATCCGCGTTCAGCCTATTTGAATACTGAAATTGGCGTGTTGCTGAACAGTCCGTCTTTGGCACGTGCAGTACACGACACCATGGACAAAAATTTAAGCAAATATGCGTATAAACTGGTGCTGGATGCGAATCAGAACATTAACTGGAAAATCAAGAAAGCCAATGGTGATGTTCAAACGTTTACCAAAGAACCAAAAATGAAATGGTATCAGAAAGCTGGACTTAAACTGGTGTCGTGGCTGCCTATTGAAGGCTTTATGTAAGTTTGATTCTTTGAACAAAAACCATAAAAAAGCCTCTTATTGAGGCTTTTTTAATACCCGTGACTGAAGTTCAACTAGGCCAGTCTGCATTTTTTCTTGGACCACACGGGTAAGGCTTTCAACCGTATGCCCTTCCGTGGCAATTGCAGGTAAAGCCACTAAATGTGCAATGACTTGCGGCATTTCCAGTACTTTTTTGACATGGGCAGCAAAACTGATGTCATTGACAAACGGCGCAACCATATCCAGTTCACCCTGCTGATTCACATAACAAATCAGACAGATTTGTACAGGACGCTGCGCTTCAATCGCGGCGCCTAAAATCCGGCCGTGCACTTTTTTGATGGCTCGCCCATCAGAAGTCGTCGCTTCAGGAAAGAACAGCACCGGAATATTCTGTTTCAGGAAACCGGTAATTTGTTCACGAATCCTGACGGAATCTCCTGAACCACGTTTAATAAATAAGGTGCCACCACCCTTGGCCAATTTGCCTAGAATTGGCCAGTTCTCAATTTCTGCTTTCGCCAGAAAAAATACGCGTGCCCCTGAACCCAGAACTGCAATATCGAGCCAGGACACATGGTTACTGACCCATAAGGCGGGTTCACGCGGAATCTCGCCATGTACCCGCACTTCGATATTGAATACTTTGCATAACTGGCGGCAAAAATGTTGCACATAGCGAGTATTGGTCGGGTTATTCGGATTTTTATATAAGCCATGACGAAAAACCAAATAGAACCCCTCACTGATGGTGGCCAATGAGGCGGTAATTTTCCGGCTATACAGAAAAAACTTGGCCAAGCCTTCGATATCTGGAGTCTGGTTTTGTACAGTTGAGTTCATAAAAACGTCATTAAATCCTAAGCGAGATACAGGGAATATCCACGAATTAAACTCATTCTATACTGTTCATTCGCAACTTGCATTGATAATAAAAATAGACCAATAGCATCTATATCTTCAATTTTAATTGGATTAAAAAATCATTCAAAATAAAACTATCGAAATATTAGATTGAAAAGGATCGTAGCCATGCCAGATCAAACCCAGCCCGCGAACGACACACCTCCGCCTTTACAAGTGCTCAAATATATTTTGGGCGGCACCTTCATCTATGCCGTGGTACTGGTAACACTTGCACAACTGTTTATCAGCGCACTTTAAACCAAAGCCGCGCTAATTCGGTATCTGCTCAGCCCTTTTTCAACTACACTAAAGTTTTCAAGTGGAGATTGGCCTGAGTGGAATATTTACAACAACATCGAGGGAAAGAGCGCGTCATTCTGGTGAGTGTCAGCGTACAAATGCTGGATGACCTTGATGCTGAAGAGTTTCGTTTACTGGCCCAGTCTGCAGATGCTGAAATTCTGGAACATATTTATGCTCAGCGGGTGAAACCCGATGCCAAATTTTTTATCGGCTCCGGCAAGGCAGAAGAAATCGCTGAGCGTGTTGAAGAACTGGATGCCAATCTGGTCATTTTTGACCATGCCCTGACCCCAGCCCAAGCCCGAAATCTGGAACAGGTGATCAAATGCCGCGTGGTCGATCGTACTGAACTGATTCTGGATATTTTTGCCCAGCGTGCCCGTACCTATGAAGGTAAGCTGCAAGTCGAACTGGCACAGCTACAACATTTATCTTCACGTTTAATTCGTAGTCGTGGCAATCTCGACAGTCAGAAAGGCGGGATCGGTTTACGTGGTCCCGGTGAAACCCTGCTGGAAACGGACCGCCGCTTGCTGCGTATCCGTATGGGACAGCTCAAGGCACGCATTGATAAAGTCCGCCAGACCCGGATGCAAGGTCGTGTAGCCCGTCAAAAAGCGGCTGTTCCAACAGTATCTTTAGTCGGCTATACCAATGCAGGCAAGTCGACCCTGTTTAACTTACTCGCCAACAGCGATGTCTATGCAGCCGATCAGCTGTTTGCCACTTTGGACCCTACTTTACGGCGTCTGGAATGGGATGGGATTGGCAATCTGGTACTGGCCGATACGGTAGGTTTTGTCCGTAACCTTTCCCATTCGCTGGTTGAATCCTTTAAAGCAACTTTGGAGGAAACCGTAGAAGCCACGCTGTTACTGCATGTCATTGATTCAAGCAGCCCAGAAATGCTGGAGCAGATTGAAGCTGTAGAAAAAGTGCTGAAAGAAATTGGTGCCGATGTTCCGATCCTGCAGGTTTATAACAAAATTGACTGTAGCGGTGAAGAAGCCAAAATTATTTATCGACGTCCGGGCGAACCGGAACGGGTTTATGTTTCGGCACATAGTGGCGAAGGTATCGATCTGCTGCGTAAAGCGGTACATGAATCCTTGATGGGGAAACTGCAATCCTTCGATTTAATCCTGAAACCCGCTTATGGCAAGCTGCGTAACCAGCTCTATGGTCTGAATGTGATCCAGTCAGAACATTATGATGATGAAGGCCAGCTGCATCTTCATATTCGAATTGCCCCACAAAAACTGGAACAGTTGATTAAACAGGCGCATTTACCTTTAGAGGAAATTCTGGGCAAACAGGCCCAACAATTTCAGCGTCCACTGGAAGCGTTTGAAATCCAGTCAAAGATCGAGTAAAACTTGATAAGTAAACTTATTAATATTAATGATCATAGCAATGAACTGGATAAAACGAATAGATTGGCCAGCATGGATCGGTACCCTGTTACTTATTATTGTCTTTCGGGAAGCTTCGGTCTGGTTAATGACCCAACTGAATCATCCTGAATTAGGTAATCTGGTCGGGTTATTGAGCCTTTTAATTGTGCTATTTACCTGGCGCTACTTTGGCAAACTCCCCGCCCGCCTCGTGGATACCAATAATAAACTGATGAAGGAAAGCGCCTTTGCTTTCCTGCCTGTCAGTGCAGGTGCACTAATGATGCTGGTACATATGGGCCAGAAAATTCCGGCCTTTCTGTTCATCATGTTTTTCAGCACCCTGATTCCTTTATGGATTTACGCCAAAATGGCCAAGCGCTGGTTATAGGAGTTCCGCATGTTATCTATTTTGTATGGCTTTGCGGTTACGCTCAGCGCCTATCTGATTGCCAAACCCTGTAACCGGTTCATACCGCAAATTCCCGTCATCGTGTTCAGCATGTTCTTTGTACTGGCGATTTTATTTGTGCTGGGCATTCCCTATGAAAATTACATGGATGAAGTTAATCCTCTCTTCAACCATTTACTCGGCTATGTGACCGTCGCCTTGGCTATCCCTCTGGCCGCGATGCGCTACGATGACTTGCCGCTCAAAGCCATTATCGGCATTTTGGTTTTTGCCAGTATCAGTGCTGTCGCCTTACCGATGGGACTGGCTTATCTGCTGCATATGTCCTCTGCAGACATTATGGCGTTTGCTACCCGTGCCGTGACTACTCCAATTGCGATTAATATTGCCACCCTGCTGGATGCACCCATCAGCATGGTCATTCTGATCGTGATTCTTTCTGGTGTGATTGGTGCAGCTTTTTCTCCATTTATTCTGAGACATATCAATGATGAACGTGCCTCCGGATTGGCTTTAGGACTGGCTGCACATGCCATTGGTACAGCTCAGGCCTGGCAGCGCGGCAGTGTTGCAGGTCGTTATGCTGCTTTTGGCATGGCGGTAAATGCGGTCTTCACCGCGATCTGGTTGCCAACTTTTATACTTTATTTGCAAAAAATGTGACTAGTGAATCAAATTATTCATTTGTTTTATAGGGTAATCGTTCTTACTATAGAGTAAGAACACTAATCTCACCTAGGAACAGATATATGAAAAAGGTTCAATTCTTTTCAACTTTACTTTTAGCCTCTTTCAGCCATCTGGCTTTGGCCTCTGACCTTTCAGGGACATGGAGAAATATTGACGACAAAACTGGTTCACCTAAAGCATTCCTCGAAATTCGTGAGACGGCTTCCGGCGTCTATGCTGCCAAGATCACAAAAATCACCCCGCGTCCTGGATATACCCCGAAAGAAAACTGTGTGTCCTGTCCTGCACCTTATACCAATAAACCTATTCTCGGCCTGGATGTGCTCACTGGCTTAAAGCACGTCGGCAATAACAGTTTTGCTCAAGGCAAGCTGCTTGATCCATTATCAGGGAATCTTTATAACACCAAAGCAAAATTAAGTGCTAATGGGAAACGTCTGATCCTACGCGGCTATATCGGCGTTTCAGCACTAGGCCGTAGTCAAACCTGGATTAAGCAGGATTAATTCCTGCTTTATTAAATAAAATGTGACGGGGTTATGCTTTAGTAGATAGAAGCTTGCATTTTAATGCATTAAGTTGTATGAATATTAAACATATGCTTTTTTTATGCAATATAGATTATGAAAGTGCATTAACGTAGTTTGCGTCAACATTCACCACATGGAATTAGGTGAATGTTCATAAAAAAATAAGGATAAGGATATCGCATGTATAAAATCGCAATTTTAACTGTTTTTTCAGCTTCTTTATTCACAGGCTCTATGGCCTTTGCTCAGGAGTTATCTGGTCTCTGGCAACAGATTGATGATAAAACTGGCTCACCTAAAGCATTGATTGAAATGAAAACTCAGGCTGATGGCTCCTATACCGGAACGATTACTAAAGTCACACCTCGCCCAGACTATACCCCACGGGAAAAATGTGTCAAATGTCCATCACCTTATACCGATAAACCGATAAACCGATTTTGGGATTAGACGTCATTAAAGGACTGAAACCCACCACCAAAAATAACTATGCACATGGCCGGGTACTCGATCCACTCACCGGCAAAATTTATGATTTAAAAGGGCGGATTTCTGCCAATGGGAAACGACTGACTTTACGTGGATATATCGGGATCTCTGCGATTGGTCGCACACAAACCTGGATTCGCCAGGATTAATAAAAACAGCACTTTTGTGTTGGGGATATTTTATTCATCTATAAAAAAGGCATAAATATAATGAAACAAACTAAATTAGGATTAATGTTCATCGCTGCACTGATGACTGGGACTGCTTATGCACAGGATCTGACGGGCATCTGGCAGCAAATTGATGATAAAACCGGCTCACCAAAAGCAATTATTGAAATTCGTCAAAATGATAATGGGACTTTTGCTGGAAAAATTATCAAAGTGACTCCACGTCCAGGCTATACTCCACAAAAGACCTGCAATAAATGTCCCGCGCCTTATACCAATCAGCCGATCATGGGCATGGATGTATTGACTGGCTTAAAACATGTGGAAGGCACCAACAATTATGAAAAAGGTAAAGTGATTGATCCATTGGCAGGTAAAGTTTATGACGCTCGAGTGCGTCTAAATGCCAATGGTAAACGTTTAACCTTGCGTGGTTATGTGGGTGTGTCCGCTTTAGGCCTTAGCCAGACCTGGATTCGCCAAGATTAATACCTAATTCTCATTATTCAAAAAAGCTGCCAAATTGGCAGCTTTTTTTAGTGTATCAACTCTATAGTATTCAGATAAGTGTTGACTATTTTAGTAAGATTTCTAACATGAGCGGGCGATGATAAAAATTCTTTGGAATGACTCTCTATGTTTAAAAAAATATTACTTGCCGCGCTTACAGCAGGATGTATGACGAATTTGTGGGCAAACGATATTACCGGGACCTGGCAACAAATTGATGATAAAACGGGGGCGGCTAAAGCGATTATCGTCATTAGCAAAGAAGCAAATAATACCTAACCTGAGTTCGACATAAAAAATAAATAAAAAAAAGCCTTAGCATCTGTAATATCTTGGTTACGAAGACAAAACATTTCAGAGCAAGGCTTTTTCATGGACTATATTACCGAATTATTTTGTATCT
>NZ_JBWZQN010000030.1:0-38182 GCF_056724605.1 Prolinoborus fasciculus
GGATTTAGGAGAAGTTGCAACTTTTCTAAAAAGCTCGAAAATCATTTTAAAGCCTTTGATTTGACTTTCTTTTACCTTAATAACGGATTTGTTTAACGCCAGCATACTTTTTGAAACACCACCAAAATTAAATATAAAAAAACCCGAATCATGTGATTCGGGTTTTTAAATTCTGGCGGTGAGAGAGGGATTCGAACCCTCGAAACGCTATAAACGTTTACACACTTTCCAGGCGTGCTCCTTCAGCCACTCGGACACCTCACCATAGGCCGAGGATAATAGCGAAAAAAACCAGCTGTGCCAAGCTGAAACAATTGATTTGCGGAAAAACTTTTAATGCGGTGCTATGATTCGCAAAAATGCTTGTTAAAAACGAAGACAATATATGCAAAGCACTGCACAAAAGGCGGCTCTCCCGGTGATTACACTGGCTGCGCTTGGGGTCGTTTTCGGAGATATTGGTACCAGTCCGCTCTATGCACTGCGCCAATGCTTCCTCACCGCACATCTCGCCATTAGCGAAGCTTCTGTACTCGGTATCCTGTCCCTGATTTTCTGGTGCATGATGCTTACCATCAGCTTTAAATATGTCATGGTAATCATGCGTGCTGATAACAACGGCGAAGGCGGGATCATGTCACTGTTGGCATTAAACCTGCGTACCACACGAATCTCTGATCAAAAGAAAATATTCCTGATTGCTTTGGGCTTTGTCGGCGCATCGTTATTTTTCGGTGACGGGATTATTACCCCGGCAATCTCCGTGCTCTCAGCCATTGAAGGCCTGAGTATTGCCACACCCATTTTCAATCAGTGGCTGGTGCCTTTATCCATCGGGATTTTGGCCGGGCTGTTTATGGTTCAGCGACACGGCACAGCCACGATGGGCAAGTTTTTTGGACCTTTAACCATGCTCTGGTTTTTGTCGATTGGCGGTTTTGGTTTGTGGAGCATCATCCAGACCCCGTTTGTACTCTGGATGGTGAATCCCTACTGGGCCTATCATTTTGTGGTCGATCAGCCCTATGTGGCTTTTCTGACCATGGGGGCGGTGATTCTGACCATGACTGGGGGTGAAGCGATTTATGCCGATATGGGGCATTTTGGCCGTCTGCCGATTCGTCTGGCCTGGTTCATTATCGTCTTGCCATGTTTATTACTGAATTATGCCGGGCAAGGCGCCTTGTTACTGCGTAGTCCTGAAGCACTGGCGAATCCTTTCTATATGCTGCTGCCAGACTGGGCCTTGTTCCCGATGATTGGACTGGCGACTGCAGCGGCGGTGATTGCCTCACAGGCGGTCATTACTGGGGTATTTTCTATGGTCAATCAGGCCATTCAATTGCGTTATTTGCCGCGCCTGTCAGTCAAGCATACCTCTGCATTGGAGCGCGGCCAGATTTATCTGCCTTTTATTAACTGGATGCTGTTTATCTCGGTGCTGATCCTGATTTTACTGTTTGAAAATAGTGCCAATCTGGCCAGTGCTTATGGCGTTGCGGTGACCATGACTATGCTCTGCGGCACCATTTTGATTTCGATTCTAGCCTATGGTTTCTGGCGTTGGCCGGTCTGGAAAGTAGCTTTATTTGCTGTACCATTCCTGGCACTGGATTTGGTTTTTGTGGCCTCAACGTCCTTGAAAATCGCTTCGGGTGGCTGGGTGCCGATTCTGATTGGCGCGGTACTGTTTATGATTCTCATGACTTGGAAAGATGGGCGTGCGTTGGTACTGAACCGTTTGGAACAGGATGCCTTGCCGATTGATCTGTTTATTAAAAGTATTTCGATGGGGGAAGGCACCAAATTTGTGCCAGGCGATGCCATTTTCCTGACCGGCACACCAAATATTGTTCCGCATGCCATGTTGCATAATATTAAGCACAATAAGGTCTTGCATGAACGCAATATCATGTTGACGGTGATTACCCGGGATATTCCTTTTGTCGACAGACAGGACCGAATTGAACTGGAAAAACTGAGTGAGCATTTTTACCGGGTGTTTATCTATTATGGTTTTAAGGATCAGCCGAATATTCCGGAAGCTTTACAACAGGCCTATGAGCAATGGGATTTTGAATATGACCTGATGCAGATCAGTTTCTTTATTTCACGTGAACGGATTATGCATACTGTGGGTGAGGGCATGGCACCGTGGCGGGAAAAGCTGTTTATTTCTATGCAGCGCAATACCAGTCCGGTCAGTGATTTCTATCAGATTCCACCCAACCGTGTGGTCGAGCTGGGCACCCAGATTCAGATGTAAATAAAATAAAAAAGCATAAAAAAACCAGAGGCATACTCTGGTTTTTTTATGGGAGAAACAATAAATAAATGAGCTTCAGATTATTGCTCAAGTTCTACCGCAGCTGCTGGCATTTCAGGTGCAGCATTCAAAGGTTCTTCCATCAGTACTGGCTCTGCATCAGATTGAGCCGCAATTTCAGTCTGTTCATTGCTGACGTCTGCTTCAGTCAAAGCTGCTTGTTGCTGTGCTTCAGGCATCGGTTGTTCTGAGGCAATAGCTGCTTGCTGTTGCTCTTCAGACATTGCTGGTACGGCAGCTTGTTGTTCTTCTAGTGCTGGTTGTGTTTGAGGCATCGTCATAGACGTGCTGGCTTCTACTTCTGATTCAGTGGCTGGTTCAACCAGATTGGCCGGCAACTCTGATTCATTCATACCTGGTTCTGTGACAGGTGGTTGAGGGGAAACAGTGCCTGAATTTGGTGCCTGAGTCGTCGCTGGATCGTTGGGCATCGGTGCCTGTGTATTTGGCATGGCTGGTTGCGGTGCTGCTGTGCGCGGATCGACCAGACGGATCTGACCAGAATTCACCAAGCTTTCTAAAGAGGCTTCCTGACCATTCACCTTGGTACTGATTTTAGCTTTAGACAAGCTTTCAAGTGTTTCACCTGGTTGAACCGGTGGCTCGGCAAATGCAGCTACGCTGATCACACTTGTGACACACTTGTGAATAATCCTAAACCTAATGCTTTAGAGAGTTTGGAATTCATGATTGACACCATTGCTAATAATTGTACGAATTGAGATAGGCCGTTAGCTTTACATACTCAATCCACTGGGCCAAACAAAGCTACGCAAACACCGAGAAACCTCATTTAAAAAGAAATAAAATTAGACAGTTTGTTACAACTACCTAGGGTTTTAGATAGTTATTGTTTATTTAGTAAACGAATGGTAGAGCCAAGATATACTTCACTTATACAGCTTGTTAAGCTCGGTCAAAATCTGTATTGATCTAAAAGTACGTGTAAGAATGGCCAAGAAGCAGCGTAAATCCAAGAACTCTTTTTTTCAGTTTTTAAATGATAATAGTATTAAAGTCATTCTGGGCGTGGTGGCTTCGAGCAGCTTCGCCATCGCTTTTGGCCAGGAAAAAATCAGTCAGTGGGTGTCACTATCCTCTTCCAGCAATTCTGCCTGTCTGAACCAGTTTTATCGGGATGTGCCGCCATATTTGATAAAAGACAGTCTAAAAAAAGACAGCTATTCACTGTGTTTTAATGGCTTTAATGTCGGTTATTCCGGGGTATCTAAAACGCCACTTTGGGTTGCAGAAGCCTTAACGCCAGCACGCTTAAGCCAGAAAATTCCCCGTGAAGATAATTTTCATGAAGAAGATCGGGTCAGTGCGAAGCATCGTGCCACATTGGCAGATTATCGCGGTTCGGGTTATGACCGCGGTCATATGGCGCCGAATGCGGATATGCCTAACAAGGCTGCGCAGTCTGACAGTTTTTCATTGGCCAATATGGTGCCGCAAGCGCCCAAGAATAATCAGCAGGTCTGGCGTGAGCTGGAAGAGGCCACCCGTGCTATTGTGACCAAGCAGAAACAGGATGTTTATGTGGTGACCGGACCGGTCTTTGCCGGGAAGAAGCTGAAAACCATTGGCAATGGCGTGATTGTGCCGACCGCGGTCTATAAGGCGGTTTATATGCCGAAAACCGGTGCTATTGGTGCTTACTATGCACCGAATGACAATTCACTCAAAGTACGTATTGTCAGTGTCTGCTATCTGGAAGAACAGCTTGGAATTAACCTGTTCCCGCAGCTTACCGAAGAACAGAAACGCAATACCTATAAGCTGCCACTGACCGGAAATGCCGTAAAAGCCAACCAGAAAATTGAATACTCTAATTGGGATGCAGAAAGCCAGTGTGCCGAAGAGGTTTCCGAAGAAAACCTGCAGGCACTGCAACGCGAGTTTAAGTCTTCCGGTTCAGGCAGCTCGACCTCCTCAGCGACTGGCGGTGCGATAGACAATGCAACGCAAGATGCCATTGTGAAACAGCTGATTGATGCCTTGTTGCAATATATTTTGCAGCTGTTGAAATAAGCTTGCTGAAAAAACCGGGATTCGGGTAGCATCGACATCAGACGTTCATGGAAAAATAACAAAGACAGGTAGAAGAGGATATGTTTAAAGCATTTGAAAATGGCAGTGAATCCCATGCCATTCATGATCTGACTTTGGAAAATGATCTGGACTGTGTCAGTCTGTATGGCAACTTGCAAATCACCAAGGATCAGCAGGGACTGAAAGTGGCCAAAGCCTTGCAGGCTTTTCTGAATGATGTGGTACAACAACTTGAAAACACGCCGGACTTGCCAGAAAAAATTCAGCGTGATGATATGGATGAAATTGAAAATCCATTTTTATAAGCGTTTTTAAACGCGATGATCTGCATGTTCCATGTAAAACATGCAGAAAAACAGAATCTAGAAATCATGGCTTTTTAGAGGGTTTTTATTAAAAAGCCTAATTTTTTTGCTCCCGCAATATCTCCAAACACCAGCCAGAACGTGCCGAGTAATTCGGCAAGATATCTATCCATATTTTAAGTCCTTATTCTTATATTGATCATCAGGTCATAGGGGTAAGAGATTTAAATCATCAATGCTGCTTGAAGCCCGTATATCAAACCAACATACTGGTGGTTTAAGCAGCTGACATATTCTGTTGACGCCACTGCTGCGGCGTCAGTCGGGTCCATTGCTTAAACGCACGCTGAAATGCACTCTGTTCAGAATAACCGAGTAACATTGCGGTTTCTTGCAAGCTCAAGTGTGGATCTTTCAGGTATTGCATGGCCATCATGCAGCGGATTTCCTGCATCCGTTGCTGGTAGGTTTTGCCCTGTTTCTGCAAATGGCGCTGTAACTGGCGCACTGAAAAATTCATCTGCTCGGCAATATGTTCAATCTGGAACAGGTTTTTTTGCAGGCCAATCAGAATCGCCTGCTGTAATTTCTGGTCAATCTGGGTGGAATTGGGAATTGCTCCAGTAAAGCTTCCGCTTGTTGCTTGAGCAGCTTCTGTAAGGTCTGATCTCCCTGTTTTAAGGGCGTAGACAGTTCGCTGACAGGCAGCAAGACTTGGTTCTTGGCTTGGCCGAAACGAACCTTACAGCGAAAATACTGTTCATACAGCGCAATATTTTTAGGTGCTAGATGCTGAAAATGTACTTCGTACAGATGCAGATGATGGCTATCCAGAATATTTGATTTCATGAATTCAGTCATCAGCGCAATTGCGATTTCATCGGTCAATTGAGTATTGAGCTGAAACGGGACTTCGATCCAGCCAATCGAAAAATAATTGCCTTCTCCCTGAACCTGTAGCGGGCTGCCATCATAAATCAGGCGATGATAATCATGATAGCGCATGAAGGCTTCACCCAAGGTCTCACTTGAGAGTGCCAGATAGCCAATAATACCAAGGTGTTTAGCTTCAACCAGTTGGGCGATTTCCAGGCCTAAAGCTGGTCGTTGCAGCTGTTGATCAAGTGTTGTTAACAGATCACGCCATAGAGCGAAATCAAAGCGTTCCAGATTTTGAATGGCCAATAATTTCTCAGGGACTTCAAGCTGTTTCAACTGATAATAGTCCAAAAGTAAATGTCCTAAACCACCGTATACTGAACCTACGTAGTTTTTTAGAACCAGCATTTTTAATTCTTTTATTTTGTCGTATTTTGTCAATCATATTGAATATTTTGGTCAATATCTAGTCTTTTATTTAGCCTATATTAAAAATAGACCAAGAGGTAAAAGATTATGTGGAAAGGTTTTCTGGCAGGACTTGTCGTCGCAAATGGATTTGAATGGTTTGCGCATAAATATGTATTGCATGGTGTTCACCGGCCGGGACAGAGCCGTTATAGTCCGGTACCCGAGAGTATGCGCTCACACTGGGAGCATCACCGGATTGTGCGAAAAACGGAATTTTCCGATTTCGGCTATGTAGAAGGACTGGATAACTGGCGTACCCGCAATGAAATTGCCTCACTGGCAGTGGTCGCGACCGTCTTTGGACTCAGTTTTTATCCCTTCTCCAAAGGCATGTCACTGGCCGCCCTATATAGTGCAGGCAACTATTATTATTTACATCGCCGGGCGCATCTGGAACCGGAATGGGCCAAAAAGAAATTGCCCTGGCATTATGATCATCATATGAATAGTAATCAGGATGCCAACTGGTGTGTGACCAAGCCTTGGTTTGACTATCTGCTCGGTACCCGGGTGATTTCCTCGGCAGATTTGCAGGAACAGAATCCTTTAGGTCTGAGCTTGCCTGCCCCGATCTCGAAAAAACTGAACCGCTGGGCAGCACAATATTTTCTGGTTAAATCGGCCGATGCTTTCTCTGAAATGACGAAAAATACTGCAAAAAATATGGCAATGAAGCAGTTAAATACGTAGGTCGTGGAATAAGACAGGGCTTTGTCGTGATTTGTCAATAAAATACGATTGTATTGTCAATATTGTCCTGCGGATTTCACTTATAGTTGCTCACGTCGGTGAGCAAAGCCTTATACTGATGATGTTTCTGGGGGGGATGAGTTCTTTTGAATACCAAGTGCTGTAGTCTTATCTTGGTTTTATAAGGAGTCGAAAGACTCCTTTTTTTTGTCCCGTATTTGCTGTGTTGTTTTATTTAAGGCATAAAAAAAGAGTGTTTATAAAAACACTCTTTAATTAAATCATCATCTAAAACGGCTTAAAGGCGCATTTCAATACCTTGGGCTGCCATATAGGCTTTGGCTTCCGGAATGGTGTGCTGGCCAAAATGGAAAATTGAAGCTGCCAGTACTGCATCAGCACCACCATGGATAATGCCGTCCGCCAAATGCTGTAAATTACCCACACCACCAGAAGCAATCGTCGGTACCGTGACGCGGTCATTGATGGCACGCATCAGGGCAATGTCGTAACCGGCTTTGGTGCCATCGGCATCCATCGAAGTAATCAGTAATTCACCTGCGCCGAAGTCAGCCATTTTCACAGCCCATTCAATCGCATCAATCCCGGTTTCTTTACGGCCACCGTGGGTGAAAATTTCCCATTTGTGGTCGCCAGTTTTTTTGGCATCAATTGCAACAACGATACACTGTGCGCCAAAGCGTTGAGACGCTTCCTGCACAAACTCGGGATTATAAATCGCAGCCGAGTTGATGCTGACTTTGTCTGCACCGGCATTGAGTAATAGACGGATATCTTCGACTTTACGTACACCGCCACCGACAGTCAGAGGTACAAAAACCGATTCAGCCATGCGTTCTACTGTGCGGTAAGTCGTGTCGCGTCCATGATGTGTAGCGGTAATATCAAGGAAAGTAATTTCATCGGCACCTTGTTCATTATAACGGCGCGCCACTTCGACCGGGTCACCCGCATCACGAATATCAAGGAACTGGACACCCTTGACCACGCGGCCGTTATCCACGTCCAGACAAGGAATAATACGTTTAGCTAGCATAAATTTTTCCAATTATTACAGCCGATTATGAAACTCACCCACGCAAGCGCTACACCTTGGCAGATGGAAACGGTATTCTAGCAAAATTATGTAAGTTTTTTCGCAGGTTTTCTATGTCGGTTTATACCACTTTGACTTTAAAGGAAGTTCAGGATTTTGCGGCGCCTTATGGTTTAAAGGTGATTGATCTGATTCCCATTCAAGGCGGTATTCAAAATACCAACTACTTTTTAGTCTGCGAAGACCAGCAATATGTGCTGACGGTGTTTGAAGATATGGATGAGCAGGCGGCAGGCGAACTGGTTCCGGTTCTGGAACATCTGGGGCAGGCCGGGTTGGCTGTTCCGGTGCCTTTATCGCATTCAGGCAAAGCGATTCACAGCATTAAAGATAAACCGGCACAGATTGCACCGCGCCTGATGGGTGAACATCCCATGCCATCTACCATTGGGCAAGTTGAGGCAATTGCCATCGCTCAGGCGAAAATGCATGTGGCACTCAAAGACTTTAAATTAGAACGTAATTTTGTGCGTGATCATGCCTATTGGCTGGCCGTTTCTCAAGAAATCAAACCAAGTTTAAGTCCGGCTGATAAAGTCTTGCTTGGCAAATTATTAGGTTTATATGAGGCGTTGACGGCGGTATATCCGGACCGTCCACGCGGTTTTATTCATTCAGATCTGTTCCGTGACAATACCTTATTTGAAGGCGATCAGCTGAATGGCATTCTGGATTTTTATGAGCTGAATAAAGATGAATGGTTGTTTGATATCGCCATCACTTTAAATGACTTCTGTACCGAATATCCTGACGTGGTCTTAAATGAAGAAAAAGCGATTGCTTTTTTAAATGCCTATGAAACGATTCGTCCTTTAACCATTGATGAACGCGCCTGCCTGGAGTTATATCTGGCTATGGCTGCGGGACGGTTCTGGATGATGCGTCTGCAGGTAGCACAGCGTAATGCAGCATTAGGCCGTACTGGCGAAGATATTTTGCAAAAAAATCCGGATGAAATGCGTAATATGCTAATTGAACGCTTAAAATTCGTCACCGCTTAAACAATCAAATCAAAAGGGATAGGGATATGCGCGATCAGGGACGTTTGGTGGAATGGTTTGATGATCAGGGCTATGGTTTCATTCAGCCCAGTGACCCCGCCAAAGATCGCGTATTTCTGCATATCAAGGATTTTGCCAAGCCTGGCCCACGTCCAATCGTGGGCTGTGCGCTGGATTATCTGGTCATTCTGGATGAACGCGGCCGTTATCGCGCGCAGCAGGTGATGTACCTGAAAGCAGCACAAGCCAAAAGTCTGCAAGTAAAATTCAAACCGTCCAAGTCGCAGCAGACACAGAAATTACAGCCGATGCAGATTGCCTGTGTGCTCTATATTCTTTTTCTGGTGGCTCTGACCTTGGGCGGTTTACTGAGTGGACTGGTGTTGTTGCTGGTCAGCCTAATGAACGCGCTCAGCTACTGGCTCTATGCGCAAGACAAGGAAGCGGCACAGCTGGGTAATCGCCGTATTCCGGAAAATACCCTGCATCTGGTGGCCTTCTTGGGCGGTTGGCCGGCAGCCTGGCTGGCACAGCAGAAATTACGGCATAAAACACAAAAACAACCTTTCCGGCAGATATATTTTTGTACCATAGCCTTTAACATCATTTTGATTATATGGCTGATTTCCCCATTGAATAGTTTAAATATCTAGGGGAAGTACCAGGAGGGGACGTGAACTATTCCATTGATAAAGACTCAAACCGCACACTGACTTTTGCACTGTACATTTTATATATTGTTGCCATTTTTAGTGCTGGCCTGCTGGCTCTCGTGGCGTTGATCATTAACTATGTGAAACGACGCGATGTACGCGGTTCCATCTTTGAAAGCCATTTTACCTGGCAGATCCGCAGTTTCTGGTGGTATCTGTTCTGGAATATCATCGCCTTTATTCCATTTTTCTTTTTGTTCTTTACCGGCGAAGATCCTAACCTGTTTGCAGGGGTCGCATTTGGTGCATCCGCCTTCTGTTTGGTTGTGGTGGTTTTGGCCTGGATCTGGATTGTGTATCGGGCGATTCGCGGCATCATGCGCTTAAATGACAATAGACCGATGTATAGCAAATAATTTTAGCCGTATTTCCTTAGAGAAAAAAATCCCCCTTTTTTTAAGGGGGATTTAGTGGAATTAAGAAAGATCTTGCTTTAATTGTTCTGTTGGTTCTTTTCTTAAAAACTTCGGTTTCCATTCACTGGCAATCACGCCTAGTACCACCATCAATCCACCGACTAGCGCGAGTGCAGGTAGCCGTTCTCCGGCCAGACGGCCAAACAGGGCGGTCCATATCGGTTCGCCGGCATAGATAATTGCCGCCTGTGATGGATCGACCATGCGCTGCGCCCAGTTCATGACCAGTTGAATCAAGGCACTGGCAATGCCCAAACCGACTAAAATTCCTGCCAGATGCCAGTGGAATTCAGGTAGCTGAGATTCGCCTAAAACAGGTGCGATCATAAAGCAGAACAAGGATGCAAAAATCAGTTGCAGCACTGTGACCCGGCGTACATTCACCTGCTCGGCGAAATAGCTGATAAAAATAATCTCCAGTGCAATCGCAATCGAACCGAGCAACGTCAGGGTTTGCCCGAAACTGAGCTGAATTGCAGCAAAGCCATTGCCTGTCAAAAACATCAGACCGATAAAGGCAAACAGGGCTCCGATCCAGGTCATGACATGCGGTTTTTTACGGAACATGAGCCAGAGCAGGATCGGAACCAGCGGAACATACAAGGCCGTTAAAAAAGCCGACTCACTGCTGCTGATGGTCTGCAAGCCCACAGTCTGGGTGCCGTAGCCGATGGCAATCATGACGCCAATCACCGCGCCAGCGAACACCTCTTTCAGGTTCATGCCTTTTAGCGACTTCAGTGAAATCAGGGTGACGGCAAGCGCTGCCGCAGCAAAACGCAGGCCGACAAATATAATCGGACTGCTAAAGTTCAGCCCGTATTGCACGGTAATAAAGCTGCCGCCCCAGATAATGGTGATCAGGATCAGGGCGAGTTGCGGCGCTTTCACCATCCAGCCGGAGTGATTTTTGGAAATAAGTGTAGACATGCCAGGAGATCAGAAAATTAAAAAATAAAAAAGAGGTCCGAAGACCTCTTTTATAGCAAGCTTAATTATAGCGCCTGTTGCTCATCTAGCAACAACTGTGCTTCACGCAAGCTTAATGTACCTTCGTAAATCGCACGACCGGTAATTGCGCCTAAAATACCTGGTTGGTCTTTCAGGTTACGTACGTCATCCAGGTTGGTCACACCACCAGATGCAATCACAGGCAAACCTGAGTATTGCGCCAGATTCACGGTTTGCTCAATATTCACACCCTGCATCATGCCATCACGCGCGATGTCCGTATAGACAATGCTCGACACACCAGCATCGGCAAAACGTTTCGCCAGATCAGTGGCTTTAACATCAGTCACATTGGCCCAGCCATCTGTTGCCACCATGCCATTCATGGCATCAATCCCAACAATAATATGACCGGCAAATTTTCGACATGCTTCTTCAACAAATTCAGGATCCTGAACTGCTTTGGTGCCAATGATCACAAAAGAAACACCGGCTTGCAGATAATGCTCAATGGTTTCCAGAGAACGGATACCACCACCAATCTGGATCGGCAAATCAGGTTGAGATCGGACGATGGCTTCAACCACTGGTTTATGGATTGGCGTACCTGCGAAAGCACCGTTTAAATCTACTAAATGCAAGCGGCGAGCGCCTTCATTTACCCAATGCTGTGCTGTTGCGACCGGATCGTCTGAAAATACGGTATCGTCTTCCATACGACCTTGTTTTAAACGGACACATTTGCCATCTTTCAGGTCAATTGCAGGGATGATCAGCATGCTTTCGCTCCTTGCTTAATCTTTAGAATGAATTTGAGTGTATTCATCTTAGCAAATAAAGTCGAAATTTCTAACTCTTAAACGGTATGAATAAAGAAAACCTGTCCATAGATAGGTAGCAGTGAGGTAATTTATTTTAATGGTTTTAGTGATCCGTCTCTTGAATGGCGATCAGATGTTCCACAACGGGTCGTGTACTGAGCGGGTCGATAATCGAAGCTGTAAGATCTACTAAAGTCACAGCTCTCTCATCGACCGCGTTCATCACAGCTTTCATGCGTACATCAAGTTGCCAGTACCAGCAGGCCATGCAAGCACTTAAGCCGTCGATGAAGGACGGATTCTTAATTTTAATGAAGTATTGGGAATCTCTCTGGGTAATAAATCCCGACGTAGTAATTCTTCAAATACCAGCACGGGCGCGTAGGCATCTGCGGCTGCATAATCAATTTGTGCCGGGCTTAGCTTCTTGCTGGCCCAGTTCGAGGTACTAATCCGTTTGGATTTAGGAAAATTCAACTGAAACAATAACGCCATGGCATTTTTTAATCCGACCGGATTGTTTAAACCAAAAGCTTTAAAACATTTAGACAGTTCAATCACACTATTCAGTTCAATTCCTTTTTTACGGAACAGGTGCGCATCATTTTTCAGGCCAAAACCGACCTTGATCTGCTCGCGACTGGCAAAGATCGGTTTAAGAAAATCCCAGATCGAATCATTCATTTGAAATAAATAGGCTTTGTCTAAAGTCGCCAGCTGAATCAGATGTGGCCCAGTAGAGACTTCACCGACTTTAAAGGTGGGCTTGGATTCAGAATCGAAACCCAGGACTGCACAGCTTTTTAGTTCCTGTTCAAGAGCATGACATTGTTCCAGGCTATTAATCACCTGAATCTGTTGCATCGGAAGATTTTGAAATACAGGAAAGGCCTGAATTTGTTCCTTGCTTGGTAAAGTGTCCAGCCGCTGTTCCATACGCATTAATCATGAAATGAATGCGTTCAGCTTAACCATTTTTCCTGTTCTAGGCAAAAATAAAGCCCATGAAGAATGGGCTTTATGCAAAATTTAAACAGGATTAATCAGTGTGATAGCTACTCTGTTCCATCTGCGCCTGTTGAGCACGTTCAACATAATTCTGATAAGCAGGGACAGCAAAGGCTGCCAAAATAACCGCGAGTACCAGGTACAGTACCACCAAAAGCGTTTCCCAGCCACGTGTCGTGCGTGGTGGACCATATTCATTACTTTCGTTATGACCTGGCGCCAATAGCAGGTAAAGTGTAAAGACAAGGTTCACGACCGGCACAAAAATCAGTAAAGAAAGCCAGCCATTATGATTACGGTCATGTAAACGACGAATTAAAAAAATCACGCTAAAATAAATCGCAACGCCGTAGATCAAAACCAACATCACCATTAAAGGCATGGACATTTTACCATTTAAAGTCTCTGGGCTCATTCCAGGCAAAATGAAAGCAGCAATAATTCCGATGATCATAAAGCAAAAACCAAGCAGCATATTCCATGCGATATAAGAACGTCGCCCAAAACGTCCTGATGCATTCCACCCCGAATCCTGAATTGTATTACTCATTATTTTTCCTTTGTTTTCATTAGATTTTTTATAAGCAAGTCTATGATGATAAAAGGATTTTTTATAAATGAAAAGTGTAAAAAATAATCAATAAAAAAGCCCGCAATTTGCGAGCTTTTTGGGACGAAAGGAAAATCAGATTTTCCAATCCACAAAGTTTTTCAATAACTGCAAACCGGCGGTATGGCTCTTTTCCGGATGGAACTGGGTCGCAAACAGGTTTTCTTTATGAATTGCAGTACAGAACTCAATGCCATAGGTACAAGTAGCTGCTACTAAGTCTGAATCTTGTGGCTCTACATAGTAGCTATGTACAAAGTAAAAACGCGCATCCTGTTCGATATTGTTCCACATTGGATGCTCTGGATCGGCCTGATGTACCTGGTTCCAGCCCATATGCGGCACTTTTAAGCCCGCCATTTCCGGAAAATGCTTGACCGCACCTTCGAAAATACCCAGTGCATCGGTACCGCCATTTTCTTCCGAATGCTGCATCAAGGCTTGCATGCCGACACAAATGGCCAGTACCGGTTTGTTAAATACGGCATTACGTACCACTTCATCAATCCCGGCTTCGTGCATACCTTGCATGCAGTCACGCATCGCACCTACGCCCGGAAAGACAATCTTGTCTGCTTGCGCAATCAGTTTAGGATCATTGGTCACATCTACCGTGGCACCGACATGTTCTAATGCTTTTGCCGCAGAGTGCAAATTTCCCATGCCATAATCAAGAAGGGCAATACGGGTCATTACAGTGTACCTTTGGTTGAAGCTACCGTATTGGCAGCACGTGGATCCACTTCACAGGCCATACGCAGCGCACGCGCAAATGCTTTAAATACGCTTTCGATCTGGTGATGGCTGTTTTTGCCTTTCAGGTTGTCGATATGCACCGTCATCAAAGAATGGTTTACAAAGCCCTGGAAAAATTCAGAGAACAGGTCCACATCAAAACGGCCGATCATGGCACGGGTAAATGGAATATCCATAAACAGGCCCGGACGACCAGACAGATCCACCACGACACGGCTTAAAGATTCATCAAGTGGCGCATAGAAATGGCCATAGCGTTTCAAACCTTTTTTATCGCCCAGTGCTTGCGCGAAAGCCTGACCTAACGTAATACCGCAGTCTTCTACGGTATGATGGTCGTCGATTTCCAGATCGCCATCACAATGAATATCAATATCAAACAGGCCATGACGCTTGATTTGATCAATCATATGATCTAAAAAGGGAATACCCGTGTTTAAGGTGCCTTGACCAGTACCGTCGAGATTCAAACGAACTCGAATTTTGGTTTCGTTGGTATTTCTTACCACTTCACTGATACGATCTGTCATAGACACGTTCCTCAAATACGTCAAAATGATTGATGTAGAAAATATTTTCGCCGTGACGAAGTCACCGCATATTAGATTGCTCAGGAGGGTTTATCAATGCCTATCACCGTACATGCTTATACTTCTTTAGAAAATGACGAAGTGCGCAGCCAGCTTGAGCGACTGTATGACACGAGCCCGGAATTTAGCGACGGGGCAGATGCCATGGAACAACTAGAGCAAAACCTTGCACAGTATACCTCAGTTTATAGCGCAGAATTTAATAGCAAAATTATTGGGGCAATCTGGTGCACTGGACAGGGCGAAAGCCGCATTCTGGAAAATATCGTGGTACATCCGGCCAATCGCGGTCGTGGTGTGGCAGAAAGGCTGGTCAGCGAAGTCTGCCGCATGGAAGAAGAAAAAGGCGTGAAAAATTTCGTCCCAGGCTGTGGGGCCATTCATCGTTGTCTCGCCAATCTGGAAAAAATCTGAAGATAGAGCAATATCAAGCAGTCATTAGGCTGCTTTTTTATGTAAATAAGCGCTTAAATCTGTTTTATTGCTGAGGTCTTTGGTAAACACTGTTCGATTTATGACTCAAATTGATGCGAGTTGATGGAAAAGTAAACATTTGGTGAAAATTATTCTCTCTGCTCTTGACGATTTACAACTGAAACTGTTTAATACGCGACATCGGCGTGATAGCTCAGTAGGTAGAGCAACGGATTGAAAATCCGTGTGTCCCCAGTTCGATCCTGGGTCTCGCCACCATATTTTAAAACGATTTCAAAGTTTTCAATCCCTGATCCCATCAGGGATTTTTTTTAGGCCAAAAATCAGCCACTCAAATATTTTTTTCATAATTTTGATTGACTAATGAGGCCAGATACGGCTTAATACACCGCATCGGCGTGATAGCTCAGTAGGTAGAGCAACGGATTGAAAATCCGTGTGTCCCCAGTTCGATCCTGGGTCTCGCCACCATATTCAAAAAATCCTCAAACTTGGTTTGGGGATTTTTTTTGCCTGCACCAAAGCCAGATCAACATTATTCTTTTCTATTTTTCAGTTGTTTCAACTTCTTCTTTTTCGACGTTTCCTGCTTTTTTCTTCCTGATTGACCGTTTATCAAACTTAACAATAGGCACTGGCATTATTTGTAAGATTTAGCTTTGACGCTTTCCCTTTTCCAAACGAGGGTGAAAATGATGAATCTCCTAACACCAATTAAACTAGGCCTTCTTACGGCCTGTACTGCTTTTAGCCTACCGATATTAAGCTATGCTGCGCCTGCTGCTGATTCAGTGGTGTTGCCGACTCTGACCGTCATGGCGGAACCGGAACTGCGCGCCGTGACTGAAAAAATGTTGCCTTATCAGGAACAGAACAGCCAACGTAAGGCCCTGCAAATACGCCTGATGAAAATTGAACGTGAAATTCAGGCCTATAGCGTGGATGGCGACGTGGTCGCGAATATTGATGTGATGCGTGCACCTGCCGACCCTGATCTGGATAGCCTGCCTGTGGTGTTCCGTGAATATGTATTGGCCATCGCACAGGGCTTGCAGTCTTCAGACCCAAGAAATGGGGTATATGTATTGCTGCAACCTTTTGGAATTAACCGCGACGCCACCAATGTGAATATTGTCCGTGAGCAATTCGATCCGAACCGGCTGAATCTGAGCCTGCCGTTTGGCTCCCCATAATGTATACCTGTCGGTCCAGATAACTTTGTTTAACGAGCTTATTAAAGTTGCTATGCAATGAGACCGACAAAGTAGTGTTCTGGGAAGAGTGGTTTTGTGAGAGGGGCAATTTCTGTCTAAGCTAGACATATTATTGGAAAAATCAAATGCCTTGAATTGTGTTTAAAAAATAAGCATAGTGGATGTAAATCAACAAGATCTGACTGACAGAGCTGGAGCGTATACATGCCGCGTGTTTTTATGATTGTAGCCGCTGTGACACTGGCAATTTTTATTGGGCTGTTTTATCAGAATTCGGTCCAGCAAAAACATCAGGCCGAGCTGCTCGAATATGAAACTGTGCTTGAAGAAAAAACCGAGAGTATTGCGCAGCAGGCACAGGACTGGTCTAAACCGATTCAGATTGAACTTGAGGATGACCGTCTGGATGGTGACTATGCCATCATGGCTGAATTTATGCTGGGGCAATTGCGCGACAGTGCCGAGGAACGTAATCAGTATCTACGCGACTTAAAAGCCGCCAACTGGCAGAATTTTCTGAATATCGACCGCTTGGCTAAGGATCAGGCACAAGGCTATAAAGAAACTGAAGCCATGCTCAAGCAAGTCCATCAAATTGTGAATAGCTATCAGCAGAAAATCCAGCAGCGCGATGCCGAGCTGATCGACAAGGCACAGCAACTGGATATTAAGAACCGTTATCGCCAGCAACTGAGCCTGACTCTAAAAGACAGTCAGCAAAATAGTAATGCACATGTCATTTTTGAAATTGAAAAACAGACTCTGGCCAAGGCTGATGCCTTATTTGCAGTACTGAAAAAGCATAAATGGCAAAAGAAAAATAACACCTTTATGTTCTATGACGATAAAGCCGTGCAAGAGTTTAATGCGCTGTATAAAGAAATGCTGCACCTGAATAAACAGACGGAACGAGTGGCGACTGCCAACCAGAAAGCGGTTGAAAACAAGTTGTAGCCTGACTTAGATGACAGGATTGCCATAGGACTGTCATCTGCTGTTCAAACTCGCTTGCTAAATTGAAGGGGTCGCACAGATCACGACATAACATTTAAGCAGGTGAGTCATGCAAACAATTCAGGTTTTTGCTGATATTCAGCAGGTGTACGGTGAGTTTGTCGCAAATAAAACATGTCCAAAATTACAAAGGATGAATAACGGAGACAAGAACCGGTTGTTCTTGGATCAATATTTCACGCTGATCGAGGACTGGCACTATACCGAACAGATTGTGATTCAGTTCAATCAGCAGTATTTCAGTCTGGATCTGGGGAGCGCTCCGGATTTTATGGATCAGGATAAATATATCAACTGGCTAAAGTCGGAACTGCTGCATTAATCGAATCGTCATATTCCTCGTTGATAGATAACCGAGCTGTCTCAAGAGAGGCAGCTTTTTTATTTTGATAGAAAACTGGTATTGATCTTGCTGTTGCATCGGCACAGCGCGAACAGGCGCTGATTCCAATTCCGATTTGAACAGGCTATGCTGAATTAATTACCGCTGCCAAAAGAATGACAGGCGGAGCATGGATGATATGGAGGGCAAAAAATTATGCAACAGTTGAAATGTTATAAGGAACTTCCAGTCTGGACTCAGCAGAGTATTCCTCAGGGCTTCAAGAATCAGCACAATACCAAAGCGGGTACCTGGGCGAAACTGACAGTATTAAAAGGTGAGCTGCGTTTTGCCATGCTGGAAGAATCTGGCGCAGTGCAATCCGAGCATGTGTTTACACCAGAGCAGCAACCGCCATTTATTGAGCCTGAGGCCTGGCACAAAATTGTTTCTGCCAGTGAGAATATCGAATGCCAGCTGCGTTTTTACTGCCGGCCTGAGGATTACTTCATCAAGAAATATCAGTTAAATCCTACCCATTCTGAAGTGCTGGCCGCCATGCCCTATTTAAAAGGTGGTCGTGCGCTGGATGTCGGCTGTGGTACAGGGCGTAATGTGCTTTATTTGAGCCAGAACGGCTTTAATGTCGATGCCTGGGATGT
This sequence comes from Prolinoborus fasciculus, assembly GCF_056724605.1. The sequence goes on from NZ_JBWZQN010000030.1 coordinate 18,357, forward strand.
CAACGAAAACAGTTTGCAAACCTTAAGACAGATTGTGCAGACCGAGCAGATTAATCATGTGCAGGTACAGCGCCGCGACCTCAACACGGATACCAGCATTGCAGGCCAATATGACTTTATCTACTGTACCGTGGTGATGATGTTCCTTGAGGCGAAAACCATTCCACCGCTGATTGCACAGATGCAGCAGGCGACCGTGCCAGGTGGCTATAACCTGATTGTTTGTGCCATGGATACGCCAGATATTCCGGCACAAGCCGATTTTCCATTTGCTTTTCAGCCGGGGGAGTTGCGAGGGTATTATGAGGGCTGGAATATTGTGAAATACAATGAAGATATTGGTGAGCTATACCGTGTCGATGAGCAGGGCCAGCGGATTAAACAGCATTTTGCCACGATGCTGGCGCAGAAGGCTGAATAGAAGATTAAGTCTTTTAATTCCTGAAAATAAATTAAATCATCCAAAACAAAAAAAGATGTCAGGCTGACATCTTTTTTTATACTTAAAAAATCTTAAGCTGCTTTTTTAAACCAAGAGAACCAGCCTTTTTTCTCAGCTTTTACTTCTGCTTTTTCAGCAGCCGTATCTTTGGTTTCTACTGCTTCAGTTTTCACAGCTTCAACGTGTTGTTCTGCTGTAGCTTGAGCCATTTCTACTTGAGTCGTTGCTTCTGTTTTTACTGCTTCAGCTTTAGTTTCAGCCGCTTGTTGAGTTGCAGCAACAGTCGCTTGAGCAGCTTCAACTTTCGCTTGTACAGGTGCAGCAGCTTCTTTGGCAACAGTTTGGGTTGTTTTACTTACAACAGTTGCTGGCGCAACTTGAGCTTCAGTTGCCATTGCAGATGCAGAAGTCGCTACGATTGCAGTCGCGATCATTGTTTTAAGCATGTTCATATATACCCTTTTAAGGAAATAGGAAAAAAGAGGCTTGATCATACATTTATAAAATTTAAGTGCTTCATAAATATGGTTTTATTGGTTGATTATTCAACTGAAATTACAAAGGAATAACATTTCATCTAGTTAAGAATTATAATTGTTTAAAACAAATAATTATTTTAGAGATTGTAGTGGGTCAACTTCAAACAAATGGATATATTACTTGCTCATCTTGTAATACAGTAAATAAGCTTCATGAGATTGGTGATCAAGGTCTTTATCATTGTGGTACTTGCCAAAATCCATTAATTTTCATTAATAAAGAAAAACCTAAATCAGGTTTTATGAAAATTCTTGTTATTGCTGGATTGATTGGGGTTGCTGGTGGTGTAGGCATAGATCAAATAAAAGACGCTCTCAAACCCACTGAAATTAATTATTCGAAAATTCAAACTAATTGGACTGATAAGCAGGTTAGGCAGTTTGATCTTAATTGTAAGGCAAATTTGGCTATGCAAAAGAAAAGATGGGATGCTGAACGTATTGATAAGACATGTACATGTTTTACGACGTACATAGTTGAAAATACTAATTATCCACTCTGGGGTAAGTTAGATCCTAAAGTGGTTGATGCAGGTACAAATGAATGCATTTAGAAAATAATGAAAAAGATCAATTAAATTTAAACCCTAATTTGGAAAAGTTTTTAAACTTAATTGAAGAAGTTTATACAGGTAATTTAAAGGCTTTTAGCGATGCATTTTCCGATGAAGATACTTCTTTTTATGAGCGCTTAAAAAAAGATATTCAGAGGGCAAAACAAGGGTCATTAACCATTAAGAAAGAAGATGCATTGAAGAAATATATATTTTTTCTTGAATATAAGCAGTGGGAAAAGAATACAGACAATAAATTTTCTAAGAAATTAGATTTACAAATAGATACAGCAATTGAAGCCTTATGTAAGGCAACTGGGCAGTGATACTGCCCAGTATAAAAAGCTATTTACATGCACCAGGTACACGACATGCACAGCTTGAAGGAGCGTGACAGGCGTGATCATCACCACAGCGTGCTTCAATTGTGAAATCAGGGTATGGGCCAAACCAAACTTCATAAAGTTCTTTAGTTCGCTGGAAAGTATCTTTCAAATTTTGTTGGTCGACTTCATCATGGATTCCAAAATATGGATAGTGGTGCAGATAAGCTCCAAAAATTTTCAAGCAATCCATGTGGTAATTTCGAGTATCTAAAATGTGAGCATGCCAAAACTCATCAACAAGTTTATTAGGTACTAGCGTTTCTTTTGGATAGAAATATTTTAACGCTAGAAAACGTTTATATTCTTGCTCTGCAAATTCGCAAACTTTTTTTGACATGGTTGCTTCTTTACCTGATGTTAATTTAAATTTTAATTTATTGAAATTTAAACTCTCAACCGAAGTCGGCATATTTGAGCTTGCTAGAGTAGCTTTATGGTTAAAGTCTATTGCTAAATTTCCCATTTCTTTTTCCTTAGTAGGTTTATAGCGTTGTTGCTATGTAGGAAATATTGCCATGTAGCTTTATTTGGATTGGGGAATTTTAAGGGACAAAAAAACCCCGCAAAAGCGGGGTTTTTTTTGATCTTGGTATTTAAGAATTAAACACGTTCGATAATGGTCGCAATACCTTGACCTAGGCCGATACACATCGTCGCAAGACCGATTTGCGTATCTTGCTGTTCCATTACGTTCAGCAATGTTGTTGTGATACGCGCACCAGAACAACCCAATGGGTGACCCAATGCAATCGCGCCACCGTTATGGTTCACGATGTCTTGCTTGTCATAAATACCTAAGCCTTTAAGAACAGACAGACCTTGTGCAGCAAAGGCTTCGTTCAATTCAAAGGTTTGGATATCAGAAATCGCTAGACCAGCGCGTTTCAACGCTTTTTGTGTTGCCGGAACCGGACCATAACCCATGATCGCAGCATCACAGCCCGCAACCGCCATAGAGCGAATTACAGCACGTGGCTTAAGACCTAAAGCTTGAGCACGTTCAGCAGACATCAACAACATTGCAGAAGCACCATCAGACAAAGCTGAAGATGTTGCCGCAGTTACTGTACCGCCTTTCGGATCGAAGACTGGACGCAAAGATTTGAACGATTCAAGGTTCGCATCTGGACGGATCACTTCATCGATATCACACAGGATTTTGTAGCCATCTGCATTATGACCTTCAATGCCGACGATCTCGTTCTGGAACAGGCCATTTTCAGTCGCAGCCCAGGCACGGCGATGTGATTCCACACCAAACGCATCCTGTTCTTCACGGCTAATACCGTTCATGCGACCCAACATTTCAGCAGTTAAGCCCATCATGTTCGACGCTTTGGCATAATGCTTAGACGCTTCAGGGTTCAGGTCGATGCCGTGCATCATGCCCACATGGCCCATGTGCTCAACACCACCGATGATGAAGATATCACCCTGGTTCGTGGCAATTTGCGCAGCCGCAGTGTGAATCGCCTGCATAGACGAACCACAAAGACGGTTCACCGTTTGACCTGCAACAGTCTTCGGCAAGTCTGCCAGTAATGCGATATTACGGGCAATGTTCATACCTTGTTCTAGGGTTTGGTTCACACAGCCCCAGATTACGTCTTCAACTTCATGCGGGTCGAATTCGTTACGTACCAGCAGGGCACGGACAAGCTCAGCAGACATCGAGTCGGCACGTACATTGCGGAACATACCGTTTTTGGTTTTACCCATTGCTGAACGTACGCCATCAACGATGACAACGTCACGTGGATTTAAAGTAGCCATTCACGTTGCTCCTTAACCGTAGAATTTTTTGTTGTTAGCAGCCATTTCGCGCAACATTTCTGGCGCTTCATAAGCTTTACCAAGGTGCGCATACTTATTGCAAAGCGCAACATACTCAGCTACACCGGTTTGATCGATGTAACGGCATGGACCACCACGGAATGGCGGGAAACCAACACCCATGATCATCGCCATATCTGCTTCAGCAGCAGTCGCTACAATGTTGTCTTCCAGGCAACGAACTGTTTCGTTACAGAAAGCCAGCATCATACGGTCAATGATTTCCTGAGCGTCAAATTCACGTTTTTCCGAAGTTGCAACAGAGGCTACAAGCTCATACGCAGTCGGATCAACCACTTTGGCTTTTTTGCCTTTACGGTCAAGTTCATACTTGTAGAAACCAACGTCATTCTTTTGCCCCAGACGTTTGTTTTCGTACATGACTTGGATCGAGCCTTTGAAATCAGGTTTCATGCGATCAGGGAAGCCTTCAGCCATCACTTCTGCACCGTGTACGCCAGTGTCGATACCGACAACGTCCATCAGGTAAGCAGGACCCATTGGCCAGCCGAATTTTTCCATGACTTTATCGATTTGCTGGAAGTCAGCGCCATCTTTAAGCAACAGGTCAAATGCACCGAAGTAAGGGAACAGTACGCGGTTGACCAGGAAGCCCGGGCAGTCATTGACCACGATTGGTGTTTTACCCATTTTCTGAGCAAGCACCACAGTCGTTGCAATCGCTTCGTCAGAAGTCTTCGCACCGCGAATCACTTCAACCAGTGGCATCATGTGTACCGGGTTAAAGAAGTGCATACCGACGAAGTTTTCAGGACGTTCCAGGTTTTCAGCCAGGCGCGTGATTGAAATCGTAGAAGTATTAGATGCAATGATCGTGTTGTCACGAACTTTCGCTTCAGTTTCTTTCAGTACGATACCTTTGACTTTTGGATTTTCAGTCACGGCTTCGATCACGATGTCCACTTCTTTAAACTCGTCATAGCTTAAAGTTGGACGGATGCGCGCAAGAGTTTCACCCATTTGAGCAGGCTTCATCTTCTTACGTTCAACTTGTTTGGTCAGTAAACCATTGGCTTCTTTCATACCCAAAGCAAGTTGCTGGTTACCGATGTCTTTCATGATGATCGGTGTGCCTTTGCTTGCCGCCTGGTAAGCAATACCACCACCCATGATACCCGCGCCTAGAACAGCCGCCTGGTTCACTGGATGCGCACCTTTTTCATAGCGCTTCGAGGTTTTTTTCACGATCTGGTCGTTCAGGAACAAACCGATCAAGGCACCTGCTTGTGGTGTGACTGCTGCTTTAGCAAAACCTTCAGCTTCCACTTTCAGCGCGTCATCACGATGCAGGCTCGCACCGGCTTGTAATGAATCAAGCAATAATTTTGGCGCAGGGTATTGAGCTGGATTCGCTTTTGCTAAAACCATGCCTTTCGATGAGTTAAACGCCATCATCTGTTCGATTGGGCTGAGTTTAACTGGATCGAGTTTTTCCTGACGCTTGGTTTTCCAGTCTAAACGGCCATGAATCGCCTGTTTCACCAGATCAAGTGCAGCATCTTGTAGCTTGTCAGCAGGAACGACAGCATCGACTGCGCCGTCTTTCAGTGCAGCAGCTGGCTTTTTAGGATTGGCCATTGCCATCCATTCTACCGCGTTGTCGATACCGATCAGACGGCTTAAACGTACTGTACCACCGAAGCCCGGGAAGATCCCCAGCTTGATTTCAGGCAGGCCCACTTGCGCCTGCTCTGACATGACACGGTAGTCACACACCAGGCACATTTCGAAACCGCCACCGAGTGCCATGCCATTAATGGCAGCCACTTTAGGAATGTCGAGGTCTTCGAAGCTGTTAAAAATTTCATGTACTGGCATTGCCCAGTCAACAATCGCTTGTTCACCCTGAGCAAAGTTGTCGCCGAATTCAGTGATATCAGCACCTACAATAAATGTAGATTTGCCTGAAGTCACAATCAGACCTTGAATATCGGCATGGGAGACGGCTTCGATAGCAGCCTTGAAATCTTCAATCGTTGCACGGTTGAATTTGTTAACGGACTCACCTTGTAAGTCAAAGCGGAATTCTGCAATCCCGTCCTCAAGCATTTGGACGGTAATGGCATTGCCAGCGTGGATCATGCCCTGATCTCCTTTATTTTGGAGGACTTCTAAGTTGATGTTGTGAAGCAAGTGCGCATGTCCCGCGCACTTTTTGACTTCGCTAATCTTACGATAACTATATCCAAAAAGAACATAACAAGTTGTATCAAGCCGTGACGCAATGGTCATCAATTTCTGCCAGACTGATCCGCCCCGCTATAACTTTTCCTTTCAGTTTTCTAAAAGAAGATGAACCAAAGATTTTGTTTCAATTCATTATTTTTTATCAATTAGCCTGATAGATATGGAGCAGGGTGACTGATTTTCAAGGTGCATTTCTAGCGGAATTTTGTCAATTCAGTCAATTTCTATCCTTGAACTTGCCATTTTTAGCCTCGAAGTATGCTGAGCGCAGGACTTTCAGGTCTTTGCTGATAGTATTTAATCAGCACAAATAACAGTGTATTAGATCATTTGAGTTACTGAACTTTTCTGATGAGATCGAAAATGGGAACGATCCTGTCGATGTGTGATTTAAAATAATTCCCATCCTGCCGGGTTGAATCCCTGTCATCTGCTATGGAATTGTTTATGATGATCATGCACCAAGATATGGGGGATATCGATGCACGTATTTCGTTCTAAAAAAGACTGGTGGCTGCTGGCTTTTGTGATTTGTATGAGTGGCCTGTTGCTGCAACTACTGCTGACCATGCAGGCCAAAGGCACTATGCAGCAATATCCGCTGCACACTGCGGTTTATGTCCTGACTATTATCATTTTATGGTGGCCGCTGTGGAGTACGCGCTATGTGGTAGACAATGGGGTGTTGACCATAAAAAGCCTGTGGTTAAGCTGGAAGATTCCGTTAAGTGAAATCCAATCCATTCAGCCCACAGACCACTCTATCATTGCGCCAGCCTTATCCTTAAAGCGTCTGCGAATTGACTATACAGATGCGGGCATGCAGAAATTTATATTGGTTTCACCCAAAGATCAGACTGCTTTTATACAGGCGCTTCAGCCGAATAAAAACTGATATCGAGTCTGCCTTAGTTAAGCTTTTGCTTGCTCAGGCAGAACCACCAGCTGTCCATCGACACAGTCCAGATGCAGACTGAACTGCTCAGGCTGGTTTAAAAAATACAGCGCCAGAATCGGCTCCAGTTCGGTACGCATCTTGCGGCCCAAATGTCGGGCGCCGTAACGAATATCATGGTCCTGATAGAAATAGGCTTTGGCTGAAGCGCTTAAATGCACGCTGCGTTGCTGATGTTGCAAGCGCTTGTTCAGTTTATCCAGTTCAATTTCGACCAGACGTGGCAGGGCATCATGCTGTACCGCCTGATAATGCAGGCTGCGGTCAATCCGGTTCAGAAATTCAGGGTCGAATTTACGCTGCATGACTTTTTCAATGATGCGCTGGGTGGGAACGCGCTTCAGACACAGCGCCTGCATTTTCTCAGGCAGATAGCTGAGTTTGTCCAGATATTGCTGCGCCGCCTGTGCCCCGACATTGCTGGTCATAAAGATCATGCAGTTGCGAAAATCGATAGTTTTAGTGCCCGCTGTCAAGGTCAGCCGGCCAGTATCCAGCACGTTCATCAAGCCGCGAATCACTTCGTTACTGGCTTTTTCTAGCTCATCAAACAGGCTGTGGCCTTCTTTAGAGCCAACATAACCGGGCGGTGCGCCGGTCAAAGCCGCGGCATAATGTTCCTGTGCCAGAGTATTCATATCAATCCGGCAAAAGGCGTCCGGGCGACCATAGATCGCTTCGGCAATCAGACGCACGGTTTCAGTTTTACCGACGCCAGTAGGGGCCAGCATCAAGGTAACCGACAAAGAGCGATCCGGGCTGGAAAAATCTGCCTTGACCACATGCAGCATTTTTTCAATTTCATTCAGGGCTGCATCCTGTCCAATAATCCGTTCACGTAGCAGCTGCATTACATTATTTGGCTCGAAATGAAAACGCGGTTTGCCAATCAGGCGATCACGTTCAGACGGGTGATGGGTGAGGTAGAGGGTTGAACAATATGAATGCCCGATTGCTGCACGGTCATATGAAACATCTCAAAACTAGACTTTTTGAGCATAACAAAGTTAAAGGTTGAAATTTATAGCTTTTAACAATCAGTTTATGCCGTAAGGATTATAGATTGGGGGATAACCCGACAGGAACTTTAAGATTGAATGGCAACTTCAGGGGAATTTTGTGTTTTTGCTTGAAAATGACGCAAAAATCATCACATATATCTGCAGATTGTAGATGAAAAATAGGCTTTAGGTGAACGAAAACGCACGCCCCCATATTGAAAAAATCCTGGCGAATATGACCAGCCTGCCCGGGGTCTACCGGATGTATGGCAAAGACGGCGAATTATTGTATGTGGGTAAAGCCAAAAACCTGAAAAACCGGGTCTCCAGCTATTTTGTCAAAACGCTGGATCATCCCAAAACCCAGGCCTTGGTGGCACGGATTTATGATATCCAGACCCTGGTGGTACGTTCTGAAACTGAAGCCTTGTTGCTGGAACAGAACCTGATCAAGCTGCATCATCCGCCCTATAACATCATGCTGCGTGATGACAAATCTTATGTCTATATTTTTGTTTCGGCAGATAAACCCTATCCGCGTTTAGCCAGTGGGCGCGGCAAGGGCAAGCACCAGGTGGGCAAGTTTTTTGGACCTTATCCGAGTGCGTATACCGCCCGGGATACTCTGGTGGTGCTACAAAAACTGTTCAATGTGCGTTCCTGTGAAAACAGTTTTTTTGCCAACCGGACCCGGCCATGTCTGCAATACCAGATCAAACGCTGCTCTGCGCCCTGTGTCGGATTTATTTCTCCAGAAGACTATAAGGCAGATGTCGATAACTCGATCCGATTTTTGCAGGGTGATACCAAGGAGCTGAATCAGGAACTGATCGCAAAAATGGAAGCGGCCGCTGAAGCGCTGGAATTTGAAAAAGCGGTGTTCTATCGGGACCGGATGGCGCTGTTAAGAGAGGTACAGTCACAGCAGGCGATTTATAAGCTCAAAGGCGAAGCCGATATCCTGTCGATTGCTTATCAGGCCGGAGTGACCTGTGTGCAGATCATGCATGTGCGCAACGGTAAAATGCTGGGTGGGAAAAGTTATTTCCCGGATATGCTTAGTGATGACCTGGGGCAAATGCTGGCCGATTTTATTGCCAATTTTTATTTTCAGGTGGCAGATGAAATCCCGGCTGAACTGATTGTCAATCTGGAAGTGGCTGATCGTAAGGAACTGGAAGCAGCACTGTCGCAGCATTTTGGCAAGAAAATCCAGATCAAGTCTAAAGTCCGCGAAACCCGGGCCGAATGGCTGGAACTGGCGCAGATGAATGTACAGCACGCGATTCAGGGCAAGCTAGCCAATCATATAGAATTAAATGAGCGTTTTCATCAGCTGGAGCAGGTGGTCGGCCGTCCTGTAGACCGGATCGAGTGCTTCGATATTTCACATACCATGGGCGAAGATACCGTGGCGTCCTGTGTGGTCTTTGATAGTGGTGGCGCGCGCAAGCGCGATTATCGCCAGTTTTCCATTCAGGATATTCAGGCGGGCGATGATTATGCTGCCATGCGTCAGGCGCTGACCCGTCGTTATAAAAAAGCCCTGTTGCCAGACTTGCTGCTGATTGATGGTGGCAAGGGGCAATTGCACATGGCGATGGAAGTTATGCAGGAACTGGGACTGGATGCTTTTATGGTTGGTGTGTCCAAAGGTGAGGGACGTAAGCCCGGTCTGGAAACCCTGCACTTTACCGATGGCAGTAAAATTCAATTACCGGAGGATCATAAGGCGCTGCATCTGATTCAGCAGGTGCGTGATGAAGCACACCGTTTTGCGATTACCAAGCACCGTGCCAAACGTGACAAGAAACGGGGTTCATCAGTGTTGGAAGTCATTCCGGGGCTGGGACCAAAACGCCGTCGTGACCTGCTGACTCATTTTGGCGGAATTCAAGGGGTGCTGAAAGCCTCAGAAAAAGATCTGCAAATGGTGCCGGGACTGGGTTCAGTCATGGCCAGAATGATTTATAAAGTACTGCATGAATGACGCGTGACTTAAATGCAAGGGCCAAAGTGCGCATTGACGCTTGGGTCACGTGACATTCACAACCTGATGAATTTTGCCCAATATACTAAGCATCAAGACTTACTGAGGGACCAACATGTCTTTGCATGCACTTTATGCACAAATTGCCGAACAGGAATGGGTGGAATTTCCACAGGGATGGTTACAGGGCCGTACCCTGTATGGTGGTCTGGCTGCCGCGATGATGATGCAAAAAGCGGTTACACAGATCAATGATCCTGCCAAGCATCTGCTGAGTTGTAGCGTGACCTTTGTCGGCCCGATTCAGCAAGCCAAAGTACGGTTGACGGCTGAAATCCTGCGGCAGGGCAAGTCGGTGACCACGATTGAAGTACGTTTATGGCAGGATGATGCCGTGCAAAGTATTCTGGTTGCCAGTTTTGGAATTTCCCGGGATTCCGCCATTCAGGTGCAGCAACAAGCCCAAGCTCCTGACTTTGCTGCGCCAGAGCAGTTGTTTCAGATTCCTGCGGGTTATGGCATGCCAGACTGTTATAACCATTTTGAAATTGCCTGGGCGGATGTCAATCTGCCCTGTAGTGGCAGCCCTCGTCCAGACTTTAGCGGCTGGTGCCGTTTTCATCCCGAAAAGCATCGTAACCGTGAATTTCTGGTCGCAGACCTGATGGCTATTTTTGATATCTGGCCACCCGGGGTGTTACCGATGTTTAAAAAAATGGCACCTGCAAGTAGCTTGACCTGGACCGTGACGTATGTGCATCCGGTGCAACACCAATTGCATGATTGGTTTAAATATAAAGTATTTACTGATCATGCTGCAGATGGTTATGCGACAGAACATGCTTGTCTGTGGGATACCGAAAATCGCCTGATTGCGATGGCAAGACAAACAGTGACGGTGTTTGCCTAGTGACACTTTCGGTCAATTCGTATAAAGTGAAGCCTATTAATGATGGATCAAACCTCTAAAAAAGTGTGCATTTTCATCGTACATGAGGGGAACAATTGGCGGTGTCTATGACTACAGGTCGTATCCTGAATATTCCAAATATCTTGACCTTGGCGCGTATCGCTCTTATTCCGGTATTTTTATTGGTGGCTTACTGGCCACCTGCAATGGGCTTTGATGCTCATAACCCCGATATGACGCGGCATATCATTTTAACCACGATCTTTGTGGTGGCTGCGGTAACGGACTGGTTTGATGGCTATCTGGCACGTACATTAAATCAGACTTCCGCTTTTGGGCGGTTTCTCGATCCGGTTGCAGATAAATTAATGGTGGCGGCTGCACTGATTGTACTGGTGCAATGGCAGCCTTCCATGTCGATGGCTTTTGCTGCGATTGTAATTATTTCCCGTGAAATTACTGTGTCAGCCTTACGTGAGTGGATGGCAGAGTTGGGTGCACGGACCAATGTTGCGGTTTCAACGGTGGGGAAATACAAAACTGCTTTCCAGATGATCGCCATCACCGTATTTCTGTTAAATTGGCCACCGCTGGAAATGCTGGCGTATGCCTTGCTATACACCGCAGTGGTACTCACTTTATGGTCGATGTTCATTTATCTGAAAGCGGCTTGGCCATATCTGAAACAGCCTTAATCGAAATGAAAAGAGAAGCTCCTTGAAAGGGGGCTTTTTTTATGCGCTTAAATTATCAAGCCAATCGGCAAATTGCAGGCAAAAAAATACCCAGTCTTTGGGGGAAGAACTGGGATGAAATCGGGGTATTTGTTGCTTATTATTATAGTTATTCAAAGATATCTCATCTTCTTAGGGCTCATTATAGAGAGATAGTTTTTTTTAATCATGTGGCTTCTTGTAGCAGAATGTTGTGTTTTGTGAATACTCTGTATATTGCTTTTACAATCCATTATTTTGATACAAATCTAAATGTTTTTCAGTAGGATAGTGACTGACTCGATAGACGAAATAGGATAAGTGAAAATCTGTTTTTTGTGCCCTAAATATTGGTTAGTAAGATTTGCTAGATTTAGTCAAAAAATCCCTTGAGATAGGGGATAGATTTATGCCTACGCGGACTTTATCTTTGTCTCGTGTAACAAAAGAAAAGTAGGGCTTTAATGTGAAAAGCTTCTGTATGGGGAGCTCTTTACATTCAAAACTACGTGCTTAGCTGGTCTTGAGTAATGTTTAGAACAACACATAAAAAAGAATCTCCAAAGTTGGAGATTCTTTTAGATTAAAGTCTACGCGGACTTCGTCCTTGTCTTACGTAAAAAAGAAAAGCAGTGCTTTCTTTTTTACTCAGGCTTCAGCCCTTCGGCTTTTTCTAGGGATGCATCATTGTTAAAGAACTTTTCACGCTGTTCTTCAAGAAACTTTTTCGCATCTGCTTCAAACACGTTCAAACGCTTTTCATTAATTAGCGTAGTCTGGTGTTTTAGCCATTCTTGCCAAGCCTGTTTAGACACGGTGTCAAACAATTCCTGACCCTTTGGCCCCGGGAATGGAGCAAAGTCTAAACCTTCCATGTCCGCCTGATACTTACGGCAAAAAACTTGTCGAGACATATCCATACTCCAAAATTATGCGTAAAGTTGTTCCAAACGCGCATGTGCACGCTCAATGGCTGCTTTCACTTGAGCAGGCGCGGTGCCACCAATGTGATTACGGGCATTCACCGAAGCTTCAAGAGTTAGGGCTTTTTCAAATACGTCTGCTTGAATCAGGTCAGAGAACTGTTGCAGTTGTTCGAGTGTCAATTCAGACAGGTCTTTAGATTCTTGTACACCGAGTGCAACCGCTTTACCTACAATCTCGTGCGCATCACGGAATGCAACGCCGTTTTTTACCAAGTAATCAGCCAGGTCAGTCGCAGTTGAGAAACCACGCAGCGCTGCTTCGCGCATTTCAGCAATGTTTGGAACCAGTGCAGGAATCATGTCAGCAAATGCCATGAGTGAACCACGAACTGTATCGATCGCATCGAACAATGGCTCTTTATCTTCCTGATTGTCTTTGTTATAGGCTAGAGGCTGGCCTTTCATTAAAGTCAGCAGGCTCATCAAATCGCCATAGACACGGCCGGTTTTACCACGTACCAGTTCAGGCACATCCGGATTTTTCTTCTGCGGCATGATTGAAGAGCCAGTACAGAAGCGATCTGGAATATTCACGAATTTGAACTGTGCAGATGTCCATAGAATCAGTTCTTCAGACATACGTGATAAATGCATCATAATTAAAGATGCAGCGGCATTAAATTCAATCGCAAAGTCACGATCCGATACTGCATCCAGCGAGTTTTCAGCAACAGCTTCAAAACCTAGCAGTTCAGCAGTATAAGCACGGTCGATTGGATAAGTAGTACCTGCAAGTGCAGCAGAACCAAGCGGCATACGGTTGACACGCTTACGGCAATCAATCAGACGTTCTGAATCGCGTACCAGCATTTCAAACCAAGCCATTAGATGATGACCAAAAGTCACTGGCTGAGCGGTTTGCAAGTGGGTGAAGCCTGGCATGATGGTGTCGGTGTTTTTAGCCGCTAAGCTTAAAATACCTTTTTCTAGTTTTTTCAGTAATTCCAGGATGCTATCGATTTCATCGCGTACATAAAGACGGATATCTGTCGCCACCTGGTCATTACGGCTACGACCGGTATGCAGTTTCTTGCCAGTAATGCCGATACGTTGAGTCAGGCGTGACTCAATGTTCATGTGGACATCTTCTAAATCAATGCGCCATTCAAAGTTGCCTGCTTCAATATCGGCTTGAATCGCTGTCAGACCTTCAATAATGTCATCGCGTTCTTGCGTGGTCAGTACGCCCACTTTTGCCAGCATGGTTGCATGGGCAATCGAGCCTGCAATATCTTGTTTATAAAAACGTTGGTCAAATTGAACAGATGCTGTAAATTCAGCAACAAAAGCATCAGTCGCTTCAGAGAAACGACCGCCCCACATACCCGAAGTCTGGGCGTGTGATGGATTAGAGGAATTAGAAGATGTGGTCATGTCGGCTCAATCAGATTAAAAGCAGTAGAACGAAAAAGAGTATAACAAATTCAAAGCCCATTGCCGAAGTCACATCTGCTCAATCTTTTACATCGATAAACGAACAGACGCAAAATTCCTATTTTTTTAGCCAGATCGGCAATCTACGCTATTTGCTGGAACTGTTTGCTGGCGGCAATATTCTGGCCATGATTCTGGCGCTTGCAGAAGCGCAATCCTGGCAGGCTTTGAATGGAATGCACCTGCTGCAATATATCCTGTATATCAACTGGGTACTGTTATGTTTTGCAGCACTGGTCGAGCTGTTCCATCAAGCCTTTCAACGTATGGGAATCAAACTGGCTTTGATTTCTGGATTTCTGCTGTTACAGGCAATTGTACTGCTCACTACGGTGAACCTGAATATCTTGATATATTTTGGACAGAATTTTAATTTTCAGGATTTAAACCTGGCGATTGCGCTGGATCGGGTCGGACTCCATTTAAGTCTGGGAATTTTGCTGGGAACTTTCTGTTTTCGCTATCTTTATTTGCGTGAGCAATGGGAGCAGCAGCAGCATAGTGAGTTGAATGCTAGGATTCAGGCCATGCAGGCACGGATTCAGCCGCATTTTTTGTTTAACAGCATGAACAGTGTGATCAGCCTGATCAGTATCAATCCGGATAAAGCCGAGCACATGCTGCTGAATTTGTCACGGTTATTTCGTGCCAGTTTTCAGGAATTAAAACTGGTCAACCTGCAGGAGGAAATTGATCTGTGCCAGCGCTATCTGGAGATTGAGCAGATCCGTCTAGGTGAGCGTTTGCAGGTCGAATGGAAGTTAGAAAACAAAGACTTATACTCACAAGTTCAAATTCCATTATTAACTTTACAACCCTTGCTAGAAAATAGTATTTTCCATGGAGTTGAAAAAATTCTTACAAAGAGTACCATAAGCATATTGGTTGAAATATTGCAAAATCAAATTAATATCATCATAACGAACCCTTATGCACAGGATAATAAAACTTTAAAAAAGGGACATGGTATTGCAATAGAAAATGTCAGACAGCGTCTGCAAGCTTATTATGGACCCAGTGTGACTTTTCAAACCTTTGCCGGCGAAGGGATGTTTACGACGGTAGTGCGATATCAATATAAATAAAAATAAATCAAAGAAATCGCAGTTAGCTTTATCATTCATCTGATGATGTTAACTGGGTAAGGAGGAGAAATGGACATCCTGATTTGTGATGATGAGCCTTTGGCCGTCGAGCGTTTATCACGTTTGGTCTCTCAACTGGGGCATGATGTGGTGGCGACAGCAAGCCATGGCCGTCAAGCGATTGATCTGGCTCACCAATACGAACCCGATGTCATCCTATTAGATATTCAAATGCCTGAAATGAACGGACTGGCTTGTGCGCAACATTTGCGTCAACTGGATCCAATGCCGGCCATTGTCTTTTGTACGGCCTATGACCAACATGCGCTGGATGCATTTAAATCAAATGCCGAAGGCTACTTGCTTAAACCGGTGATGCAACAGGAATTGGCACAGGTTTTAGAGCACTTAACTAAACTTACCCAAGCTCAAATGAGCCAACTAAAACAAAAAGAAAATATGGACGAAATCAATATCAGCCGCCAGCAGATTGCGGCAAAGACCTATCGTGGTGTCGAATTGGTGCCAGTTGAAAATATCTATTATTTTCTGGCGGATCAGAAATATGTCACTGTGCGTCATAAAAACGGCAGTGTATTGATTGATGAAACCTTAAAGGAGTTAGAGCAGGAGTTTGGGAACCAGTTTATCCGGATTCATCGTAATGCCTTGATCTCGGTGCATTATCTGGATGGTCTGGAAGTGGTGAGTTCTGGTCAGTATCAGGTACGTTGTCGTGAGCTGGACGATCGTTTGGCGGTTAGTCGGCGACATTTACCGTTTTTACGAGATCGGATTCAAAAGCTTTAGCGGGGGATGAATGAGAGCATTCAGTTGAAACTTGTATAAATTCACTTGCATTTTCAAGTGAGCAGGTTAAGTTTAGACTATTGTTCTCATTTACTGTTATTGAAATTTATGAAGACCCTAAAAATTGCAACTCGACAAAGTCCACTTGCGCTTTGGCAAGCGGAACACATCCGTGCGCGCCTACAAGATTTGCACGCTGGTTTGCAGGTCGAGTTAGTCACTTTTGTTACACAGGGCGATAAAATTCTAGATACACCACTGGCTAAAATTGGTGGAAAAGGACTGTTTGTAAAAGAATTAGAAGCCGCTTTACTGGATGGTCGTGCAGATCTGGCTGTGCATTCCATGAAAGATGTCCCGATGGCCTTGCCCGAAGGTCTGAGTCTGGCAGTGATCTGTGAACGTGAAGATCCCTTAGATGCCTTTGTGTCGAATACCTACACTAGTTTTGAAGAATTGCCACAAGGCGCCAAAGTCGGAACCTCAAGCTTGCGCCGTAAAACCCAGATTTTAAAACAGCGTCCAGATCTGGACATTATCGATTTACGCGGTAATGTCGGCACACGTTTATCTAAACTGGATGCAGGCCAGTATGATGCGATTATTCTGGCCAGTGCCGGTTTAAAACGCTTGGGTCTGGCAGAACGTATTCGTCATACTCTGACGCCTGAAGTCAGTCTGCCGGCCGTGGGTCAAGGGGCATTGGGACTGGAATGCCGTACTCATGATCAGACGGTGCTGGACTTGATTCAGCCACTCCTGCATGCGGATACAGATGCGTGTGTACGTGCCGAACGTGCCTTTAATGCCTATCTAGAAGGCGGCTGTCAGGTGCCGATTGCCGGTTATGCCACGCTCAAAGAGGGTGTGATTTCAATCGAAGGTCGTGTAGGCAGTATCGATGGAGCAGTTTTGCTCCGGGCACAGCAGACTGGAAAAACGGCAGATGCAGAGCAATTGGGTGTGAAGCTGGCAAAAGACTTGCTTGATCAAGGTGCTGGCGAGTTGCTGAAAGCACTCTATTCACACTGATGTTATTGATTAATACCCGCCCCAGTGATCGTGCTGCAGGTTTGACCCAGCAGTTACAGGCAGCGCAAGTGTCTGTTTTAGAATTGCCTTTGCTCGAACTGCATGCAATGCCTTATTCCGATGAGCTGTCGAGTTTGTATCAGCAGCTGGAGCAGGCACAGATTATTGTGGTGGTTAGCCCGACGGCTGCCCAGATTGGTATGCAATATTTGCAACAGGCTGGAGTCGCGCTCTCGACTTTGGCACAGGTGCATTGGGTGGCAGTGGGTAAAGCCACTGAACAGGCATTGGCGAGCTATGGCATTCATAGTCATGTGCCTGAGGTCGAAACTTCGGAAGGCATGCTGCAATTGCCTGTGTTGAAGCAACTGGCTTCTGGTTCAGGTGTAGCCTTCTGGCGCGGAGAAGGTGGTCGTCAATTTATGATGGATCATTTACGTGCCAGCAATATTAAAGTTTTAAACTTTATTTTGTACCGGCGGCAATGTCCTGAAACGACAGCAACGATTTTGGCAAAGAACCTGGGGCTGCTTAAGACGCAGCAGCGTTTTGCAGTTCTGATCACCAGTGAAGCAAGCTGGTTAAACTGGCTGGCACTTATGCAGGATGATGCAGAGTTCATGCAGCACGTCTGTTATTTGGTTTTGGGGCCACGTTTGGCTACTATTCTTGGGGAATATCAACAGCAGCATCAGGCAAGTTTTCAATTCGTAGAAATCGATGATTTAGACGCAAACACGATCTTGCAGAAAATGAGGCTGATATTAGGGAACGCATGAAGAAACTATTCATTGTATTGTTCATCTTGAGTATGGCGTGGCTAGTTAAGCTCAGCTACGACTTACATGTTCTGAATACAGCACAGACTGAATTCAATCAAAGCATCAATCAGTTACAGCAGCAAAATGCCAATCTCAATGATCAGTTCGTGGCTTTAAAACGCCAGATTTCTGCTCAGCAGGAAAATGCTGGAACCACTTCATCTAAAGCGTCAGGACGTGAAGTGACAATTGATGCAACGCAAAATGATATTGCCTTGGTACAGCAACATCTGGATCTGATCGAATTTGCACTGCAACAGCAACAATACGCCACTGCAATAGAAAAATTAACTCAGTTATCCAATGAGCTGGATGATTATGTTTTAGCGCCTGCCTTGGTCAGTAGTTTGCAGCAAGTAATTGCGAAAGATCAGGACATGCTGAAAAAATTCGTGA
Organism: Prolinoborus fasciculus; assembly: GCF_056724605.1. The sequence continues at coordinate 36,452 of NZ_JBWZQN010000030.1, forward strand.
ACAGCCGATTAGTGCAGCAAAATAAAGTAAAAGAAGTTTTGGTGCAGATGGATACTGAAATTGAAAAAGAAATTCGGACACCATATCGTCAGCGTCCAGAAACTCAACGCTCTTTCTGGCAGCGCTGGGTTCAGATTGAATCCGCAGATCAGCCAAGCATAGTCTTGATGCAACGGCATCTGGTACTGAAAGAGGCCCAATTGCGCTTGCTCATCGCACAAAATACCTTGCAAAAAGACCAATCCGTCGCTTTTCAGCAGGCACTGAATGCCGTGATTGAAGTCTTGGAGCAATTGCCGGATGCACAGAGCCAAAAATGGATTCAGCAATTGAATCAAATTAAGGCCACCCCGATTACTCCGATTCCATTATTAAACACACGCACCCTAGTGGGCTAATTGCTTATGAAACAGATTCTGCTGGCCTATTTATTTGTCTGCTTACTTGGCATTGCGGTGCTGAGTATCCTGAGTTATGGACATGGGGCTGGCTATGTCTATCTGTATTGGCGCGAGTGGCAGTTACAAACCACCCTCTGGTTTTTGGCCGCATCCTTGGTCAGTGTAAGTTTTTTGATGCATTGCATCTGGTATGCGATCAAGCAGTATCGCAGCCGTGAACAGCGTAAAACTGAAACAGTCTTTAGTTTTTCCCGCTTGCACCCTTATGAACAATTGGCAGTCATCTGGTTATTAAACGCTGCTCAGGATCAGCGGGATTTTATTCAGCAGTCTTTCACCAAGTCGGGTTTACTCAAGCATATTATTGATGCACGTTTATCTTGGGGACAACAGCAATATACCCATGCATTAACTGCTTTAAACCAATCCAATCCCATGGCATTTGAATTGGCAGAATTGCAACGGATTGAAATTTATTTATCACAACAGCAAGGTGAACAAGCACTTACCCATTTGGAGTTTTTAAATCAGCATGAATTATCACCTTGGTTAATGCAGGTTAAAACAGCCTATGAGCAGCGCCTTGTTGCATTATGGGGAGTATTTGCCATGCAGTTTCCCTGGTTATATTTACGTTCGACCCAATATGGGCATTTGGACCAAGAAGTAAAAAAAACATGGCTGGAACAATTATTATTGGCCTATGATCAAGCCACACAGGACGATTTATTTTATTTACAGCAACGTTATTTAGATTTAAAACCTCAGATATTTGATCGTGACTATTCAGTCAAGTTATTATGGTTGAAATTATTATTTAGAATGCCAGAAATGAGTGCCGAGCATGAAGTGCTCGCGATTCATTTAATGGAACAGCAATTTAATCAGGATGTCTTTTATTTGTGGTTCCAGCAACAGTTATTGCGGAAAAATCCAGATTATGAGGCGATTGCACAACAGATTTCGCACTGGGAAGCCAAATATCCAGCATTGCCGATTTTAAGCTTTGCAAAATGGCATGTGTTGCAAGCCACAGGCTATACAGATCAAGCCCAGCAACTACTTGACTTGTATCCGGATGATATTCGTATGAGTTATTTAAGAATTAAAGCTGCCTTACAAGATCGGGAGGACTTGCTACAGCAGTTAAATGCAGTATTTGAATCGAATGTAAACTTTATAGAAATTAAGACTTGAGAATAATAGGGCCTGTTGACATTTTCTGTTCAAAAAAATAGCGAGAAAGTAAAATTTAATCGCCAAACCAAATTTACTTCTCGCTATGCCTCGTACAATGCTGAATGATCAACACTGGTCTAAGTTACTTTCT